>CAYSEZ010000025.1:0-12441 GCA_964430375.1 uncultured Mycoplasma sp.
CAAGTCTATTTAAATCTTTTTTTTCTCCAGAAACTAAAACTTTATAAATTCCACCCGATCCTCTAAAATAACCTGGATATTTATCAACCTTTTTTACAACTTCACAATTATATTTTTTTACAAGACTTCTCACATCTCTAAAATCATAAACAATATCTTCTTCAACATATACATTGGTAGTTATCGGGGAATCTTTTACTTTACTATCACTAATCATCTTAATTATATTAGTTAATTTTATTAATTTATCCGAATTATTTATAGAATCTAAAGTTTTAGAATCTTGAACTTTAATTACCCATTTACCTTTTTTATTTTGTGATTCATATTGTTTTCCAGTCCATTTAAAATTATTATCAAAATCATCAGGATCCGAAAAATAATAATCAAATAAACCTTTATATATTTTTTTTCCATTCAAATATACTTCTATAATATCGTCATCATATTCAAGTCTTTTATATCCATCATTTATTATTTTATTTTCCTCCGAATCTTTATTTTTTACATTTAAATATTTAATAAATTTTTTTATAGCAATATTTGCTTTATTTACAATTTTTTCTAAATCTGGATTACCTGACCAAGCATCTAAATGCTGTGATAACCTATACCAAGCAGATGGATTTGTGATTCCCTTATTTAAGTTATCAATTGCCTCATTAATAGATTCATTTAATTCGGCAACGGTTTGATTCTTAAATTGATTTTCTCTAGGGAAATATTCTTTTTTACCCGTTGAAATATGACTACCAATTTGTTTTTTATAAAGACCTAATTCTTCTTTTAATTGTTTAGCCTCTTTAGATAAATATTTAAATTCAATATCATTTATTTCTTCATTTTCAATTGAATCCATTAATTGAAATCTATTTACTGAAAGATTCTCATTAGTATATACATTTTTAATTCTAATACCACTCATTCCTAAAAACTCTTCTTTTGATACTGGATCTTTAGTTACTAATTTTCCATTATACCAAAACCCAACTACTTCGTATTCTGAATTTAAATCTTCTTTAGTAAGATTTTTATTTGTAGAGGGATCTAAATGAACTTTTTGTCCTATTTTTAAAAATGATTGTCCTAAGTTTTTATCTTCTATCATTTTTTCTCCTTCCAATGAATCAACTATTCTTGCAATTCCAGCTCTACCATTCTTACATAAAGCAACGTGATTTCCTCTGATATTTGCTTGATAATAATTTCCTTCATCACCTAAAATATCACAATCATATCCACAAGATAATTCTGTTTTTTTACCACTTTCAATTTCAGCAATTGCTTCAGGATCAGTAATAACTAAATTTGCAATTAATACATCTTCATCATCAACTACTGCTTTTCTTACATCTCTAACAAATCCAATTGAATAATCTCTATGATTATCAACATTTACATCTTCATTTGGATGTTCATCTACTAATGGTTTATTCTCAAACGAAGACGTAGTTTCTGATGAAAATACTTCTTTTGCAGGTCTATCTATAGAAACAATATCATCTTTACCGTCATTAAATAATTCATTTCTAGTGTAATCTTGTTTACCAGTTCTTGCAATTATTGCATCTAAACAAATCAAATATCCTTCAGGAGTTTTGTATCGATGATTACTAATTTTTTCTTTACTAAGAAATTTCATTTGTAATTATTCTCCTTTCTTTATATTATTTTACAATATAATTATAATATAAAAGTTGATTCAAATATAATCTTTTTTATAATTTAAATCAACTTTTTTCTTATAAACTTACTTCAATTTCTCCATATTTTGTAGTACATTTAAAATCACATTCATAATTATGATTATTTACTATATATGAATTAAATTCAGTAATAGAAATCACATCTGGATGTTCTAAAACGGTAGATATAATATACGAATCAACAACTCCTTTATTTCTTTGTTTTTCAAATAATGGAATACCTAAATCTATATTATACCATAATTCACCTTTTATTACACTTAATCTTTGAGTAAGTGAGCATTTGATTCCCTCGTTTTTATCAACATAACTGTGTTTTGTATTTTCATCTATAAATTTTCCAGTACCATTTTCTTTTTTACCATAACTTCCAAACCAAACTATATTTCCATTTTCATCTATAATTCTAGTTTTCATTATGACCACACTCCTACATCCCACATTTTATAAGTTTGTTCAGAATTCCATTCTGCTAATTTAAGATTCTCTATATTTCTATTAACATACTTAATCCCTATAGATTCTATATTTAATAATCCACTTAAAAATAAATATTTTAAATTATCAGTAATGTAGTCATCTGTTTGTAAATACAAATATATTTCCCCTGAATTTTTTCCACTACTTACAATTATAGATAAATTAATTAAGTCGTATAATTTTTTTATATTTTCATAAGTACCTTCATATGAATTTTGAGCGGATTTAACTAAAATTAATTTTAAAAATTCTTCATTAGTTAATATTAAAGATTCGTGATGAGATATATTGCTTTCATCTACATAATCTACATCTAAACATCTGTTTACTCCATATAAACTTCCCATTTTATCTAATAAATCACTTGCATTTTTAGTTTTTTCAATAAACTCTATATTCTTAAAATAATTTTCATCATATAAATTTAAAGAATTTAATAAATCTTTAGCGGTAGTATTAGTATCTTTCATTATTTCAAACAACATTCTAAAATGTTCTTGAAATCCATATGAATTTTGTAAATAAAGAGGTAATTTTTTTAAATAATATTCAAATTCTAATGTTTTTTCATTTATCATTTAATATTACCTCCTTAGTTTTTAACTGTAAATGTTACTTTTTTAATTGTATTATTATCATCCTTAACAGCCTCATTAAACTCACCAATATTAAAATACGTATCTTTTGTTTGATATGTTGTTACAGTTTCTTCTATGGTAGAATTAATGTTAGTTGAACCAGAAATTTTAACATCTAAAACATTATATGTTTTTTTATTGTTAAATAAAGGATCTTCATCCTCTAATAATGATATTAAATCAATATTTGTAAAAGATTCATTAATAGAAAGATTATTTAAATATTCTTTAATAGCATCTCTCATAATATTTAATGTAATATCATTTTTTGTTGCGAAATAATTATTAGGTTTATATGATATTTCTATACTTAACCCTTCATTAATACCTTTTGCTTCTTTCCAATAAACGTCTGCCGATATGTTATTAACTTCGCTTAAAACATATTCATAACTTTTTCCCTCATCACTTGATGTACTTTTACATGTATTAATTCCAGGGGTTAATTTTTCATAAATAATTGAACCAATTTTAGAATTGCTTATTTGAATATTATCTTTTTTTCTTAAAACAACATATATTGAGTGAGCTTTTAATTCAGTTCCATCTAAAGCAGTACTTTCATCAATATTATTATAAATATACACATCTTCTATTCCTGTTATATTATATAATGCTCCTCTTAATCCTGATAATACTGTCAATCCTTGTGAACTAATTATTTCATTTCTTCTACTTCTTAATTCACTATCAGTTTCTTTATAACTTCCCTTTACAGCATCCTCTATTTGATTAACAGATAAACTATATCCATCTGTTAAAAGAGTGGTAATCCATCCTTTTGATGCTGGTATAGGACCAATATTGTTACAATATACATCAATTAAAGTAGATTCTCCTACATCTAGTGTTATACTTTCTAAAGGATCTACATTTGTGGACCATTTTGTTCCGGATTGATCTATAAAATCCAAATTATTATTAGAATCTATAGTAATTGGTGTATTACCATTATTAGTAATTTCCAATTGAGCATGTGAATTTGTTGCTAAGTTTCTATAAACTCCAGTTAAAGCACATAAATTTTCTAAATATGTTCCAGATGCGATTCTAATATCTAAATTTGAATATAAAAATTTAACATTTTCTAAAATATTAAAAATCATTAGTGATAAATTTTCAACAAATATCCCATCAGCAGTAGTATTAGTTACATCAATATCACTTCCATATATATCCCTATATTTATTAATTATAGCTTTTTTAACAGTTGGATAATCTGCAATTGATAATCCTGTACTTGTCATTTGTATTAAAGTTTCAATAGTTCTATTATCTTCTAACGCCATTTTACATTACCTCCTTTTATAATACACCAATTATAATTCCATATTTAAGAGAATGTAGTTCTATATTATTGGAATTAAGATTAGTTTTATTTTGATTATTTTTTAATTGGTTTAAATTTTGTTTAAAATTTCTATCTAAAAATAATACTAAAACAATATCATCTTTGTTTATTTCTAAATCTTTTAGTTTACAACATTCTATTGTAATTTCAGTTTCATCAGAATAAATTGGAAATAAAACAACGCTGATTGTTGAGTTATTTACTTCTTTTACTTGAGCTAATGAAGATACTTTTAAACTTTTAAATATATTTCTTTTTAAAGCTAATAACACTTCTAATTCATCATTATCAGTTATATTATTTTGATTTTTAATTCTACTATCAATAGCCATTTTATCCTCCTAAATTACTATATATTTTTTTGGCTTTACAATATAATGTATAACTAAATTCAGAACCTCTATTTTCTAAGTTAACTTCAATTTCGTTTATAACATAATATCCATCTTCATCTAAATATTGACCCAAATTTTTATAAACATCTTGTTCTGAATTAATATTTATATTTATAATACTATTATCAATTTTAATAGTATCACCAGTACAAAAAGCAAATGTAGGCATAACTGTAATTTTTAACCCATCACTATCTAATGTAGGATAACCTCCAGTTAAAATTACATTTGTATTATCTAAAATAATTTTTCTTCTATCAGTTCTATATAAATCCCAAATAGAAATATCACTACCTAAAATTGAATCACTACTAACAACGTAACCTTCTTTTTCACATAATAAATCTAAATAAGAATTAATGTTTTCATTAGAAGCTTCATTTTCTTTAATTATTTTATTTTTAAAATCTTCATCTATATATCTATTTGATGAACTATTACCTGCTTTATCACATATATATTCTAAAGCGGCATACATATTAATACCTGAATTAAAACTTAAATTCATTCTTTTTTGTCCATATTTAGCAACTAAATTAGAAGCACATAATATAACACAATCATTTGATTTTCTATCACTTATTTTATTTGATATATATAACACGCTTCCTTTAAATATAGTTGAAGGAGTAGATGTTCTATAACCTGCTTTAATTTCAATATCATAAAATTGGCCTGATATTAATTCTGTTATTTCTTTATAAGTTAAATTAGTAATAGTAACTGTAAATCTATCTTTTGATGAAGATAAATATTTTGTACCACTAACTTTAATATTTAAATCATTTAATCCTTTTTCCCAATTGTTACCAAACGTAATTTTTTTATTAAGAGTTTTAGATATTAAAGTAACTTCTATAATTCTCATCCATGCTCTCATTAATATCACCTACTCTAATATCTGTGTTTTAATAATATCAATAATAATGTTGTTAAAATTGGTTAAATCAACAGTTGATGAGAGGATTGCATAATTCGTTAAATCCTTTTTAACAGATTCAACCTCTTCATTAAATTTATTTTCTCTAGTTTCATCTATCATTATAGCATTTGCAGAACTCTTATTTATAATACTAATATTTTCTAATTTAGCATCTTTTTTTTCTATTGTACTATATAATTGCCTATTTACTAAATATACTTGACAACCTGAAGAAGTGGTAAATAAAATATTTGATTTATTACATTCCCCAATATTAGCAATTGCTTTTTCAGCAATATTAGAAACATTTGCTTTATTACTACCATCAATAGATGTCACAGATAAAGAATAATTGGAATTCCTTGTTGATTTAGTAAAATTAAATATATAATTATCATTATCTATTGTAACAAAACATTTTTGAATATCATTTTTACCAAATCCATACATATACATTTTTTTATATAAATCATCAAAATATATACACATTTCTCCATAAAATTCTAAAAATCTTTTTATTTCTTTATTTAATTTTTTTTCACTTTTATAATTTTTAAAAGGTTTAATTTTATATTTTGATTTATTTATTGATTTAAAAAATGAAACTACTCCGACTATAAATAATGCATTTGATACTAACGCAGCTACTACGGCTATTACTGCACCTACTCCAAAAACTAATGTTAAAGCAGTTATCACTCCAATTGCTACGCCAACAGCAGCAGTGGTTAGACCTTTATTAGCATCGCTTGTACCAGTAGTATTAATAGATGAAGAAGTTGAATCTATAGTACTACAGTAATTAAATATGGATGTTAAAAACTCATCATCTACTACTTCATTTTCTTTTAAAGTATTGAGTAAAATTTGATATATATCATTTTCATCTATTAACGTATCTGTTACACTTAATATATTAGGATCAGTTACAATTGGTAAAGTATCATCAGATTCATTTAATTTATATTCAACTTCTGCACTTACATCAGCGGTTAATGTCTCATAAAAACTAAAACTAAAATCAACTGATGATTGATGTTCTATCCAAGTAATGTTGTTTAATACCATATTATTTCTAACTTTAAATCGAGATTGATCCCCATCTTGTCCCATTTTAACTAAAGTACAAGAAATTCCTTCCTTCATTATTCTTTCAAACATTTTTTGAATATTTGCAAGTCTATCTGAAGAACCAAAATTATAATTTTTATCTGCTTTTTTATTACCCAATAAAGAAAACGTACCGCCAAAGCTTACAGTTGCTGGATTAACATACATATGATCTGCAATTATATCTCCATTTACTAAAGGATGAGTACATATATCAGAAGAAAGATTAGTTGTATTATTTTCCACATAATCAAAATAAAAATTTTTTTCTTCACCATCTATTTCACATCTTACAACCATATCATAAACTATATTGCTCATTTTTTACCCTCCTAATCTTCCATCTAAACTTGTAATTAATTGTCTGTATACTATCTCACCAGCTCTAACATATTGAGATTGATCATTAGCTGAAATACCAGAGAAACTATTATCAATTTTAATATTTGTTGTTGTGTTTGCATTAGAAACTGAATAACTATTAATAGCATCTGAAACTAATGCAGATTTTTCAGTAGAACTTGTTTTACCAGTTAGTGTTTTATTAATCCAACTTATAACATCCATTATAGATGATAAAGTATCAACGACAAAGTTTAATGCGGATATTATTGTATCTTTATTACTAGCAAAAAACTCAATTACTTCCATTTGTAATTCATCTTGAAAATCTTGTATAGAGGCTAAATATTCTTCATATGAACTAAATAAATCTTTATCTGCTATTTCTTGATATTTACTTGTATATTTACCAATTAATTCAGCAAATCTATTTTGTTGTGATGAGGTCATCATATATAAATCCTCATCAGATGTAATTCCCATTATATCTTTAACTTTACTAAATGCATAATTTTGAGCATCACTTAAACCATATTGTAAAGCTTGTTCTCTTATATCACTATCAACTCTTAAACTTGTACTTAAACTATATTTACTCATTTCATCAAATTCATCTAAAGCATCAGTTAATAACTTTTCAAAAGAATCAACAAACTTTGTTAAAACTGCATCAAATTTAGTTGAAATTGATTCTCCTAATTTCTTACCTACATCATTCCAATTAAATCCTTTGTTTTTTTCATCCTTTTTTAAATTTCTTTGAATTTCATTTTTATAATATTCTTGATCTAATTCTTCTTTTTTATCATTTAACTTTTTAATTTCTTTTAATATTTTTTCAATTTCACTAAAATCAAAATTTTTATTAGGATCTAATTCTTTTATTTTTTTACTTAATTCTTCATTTTCTTTTGATAACTTTTCAATTTTATCTTTAGTTTTTTCATCATCGTCACCAAAATTTTTTAAATCATAAATTTGTGATTTATTTTCTTTAAACTTTTGTTTTGATTGATATAAATCATATCCTTCAGTTTTAGATAATTTATCTTTTAATGAATCAATATTCTTTTTAATCTCTTCTGAATTTTCTTTTAAATATTTTGATTTATTATATAATAACTCAATTTCATCATTAAAAGCATTATCTATTCCTAATCCTTCTTTAAAAGACTTAAAAAAAGAATTATTTGAAGAAATATTTTCAAACCCTTTATTTATTTTTGCAATCATTAAATCAGCTGTATCTTTTAAATCTTCGAATGGTTCTTGTAAATCTTCAGCATTCTTTCCAAACCCCTTAATAAATTCATTAAATTTAGTTTTAGCTTCACTAAAATCAAGATTTATTTTAAATATTTTTGTATAAGATTGCATAATTTACCTCCTTCGATTATTTTTACTATTCATATAAGACTTAGCTTTGTTATGTAGATTTATCATACATATTTCATACATATCAAGAACCTCTTCAATAGTATAGTCATCTCTTAATTCTTTTAATGTACAATAGTTATTAGAAAGCAACACATATGCTATTGAATTGACTCTTTCAGGTGATAATAAATCTATATTACTATCTCCAAAGTCATAGATTGTTGTTAATGACTCTATTCTTTGGATTTCTTGAAAATTGGTTTCATAACATCATTTAAGAAATAAACAACTATTTCTTGTAAAGACATCAAATCTTCTTCTAAATCAAGAGGCATATAAACATCTCTTCCTTTTTCTTTTACACTAACCCATACACCATTAAGGTTTACTTCAGTATGTTCTAAAATAAAAGCAAATAGGGTTTCAGTTTGTTGCATTGATTTAAAATCAATTTGAGTTTGTAAAGTCAACATTTCAAGAGATGATATCTTACCAACTCTAAATTCTAAATCTTTTCTCGAATCAATTTTAAATGTTTTTTGATTTATCATAACTTTATCCTTTCTAAATTAATATTCAGTAATTAATCTACAATTTACAATCGTTGAATTATCTATTTCTAAATAATTTCCATTTACAGAATCATTTATCCTATAATGAGCTATAAAAGTATCTGTTATATAAAAATCTGATTCTTTAGATATATCAAATATACTAAATATAGTTTGATGATTTTTTCTATTTGAACTAGGTTCGTTTGTTAAATAAAGATCAATAGCATATAACCCATTTTTTAAAATACCTACTACTAATCCATTTGAAATTGTCATTTTAGTAGTGTTTAGTTTTGAAGCAGATCTAGCACTAGCAACGCTTAATTCTGATTCTTTTTTCCAATCATATTTCCCTTTACCAATTGATAATACTCCAATTTCAGTAAAATCAGGTAGGCTTATAAAATTAGCAGTTTCATTTGCTTTTGATTGATAAGGAATATAACCAGTGTTTCCACCTTTTATACCACTTGTTACATCACTATTTGATGAATTCTTAACTTTAGCACTATTACTTTCAAATATATCACTAATTAATTGTTCACCTATATACTTAGTTACTTTTTCACTGTTTGTGGAATCAGTAGCTTTTTTAACAGTTGATCCATTACTTTCAAATATATTTGATATTGCAACATCATTAATACTTGTTGTTACATTTGTAGTGGAATCAGAAATAGTTGATTTAGTAGCTAAATCTGCACTCTTACTATGAGTAGCTTCTTTTACTGTTGTTTTATCAGTTTCAAATATATCACTTAATAATTCTCCATTAATTGTAGATGTTACATTTATTGCATTATTAGAATTTTGAACTGAAGTTACTGTAGGAATGGTGTGTGTAAAAGTTGTTTTATTAGAAGATTCACCAAAACTAAACTCAACCTTATTCCCACTTGAACTATTATTAAAATTAGATAACTTATTAGTAGTCTCAGAATTAGTAGCATTTGTTGAGTTAGCACTATTAATTGCGTTAATAGCATTAATTGCATTTTTTACTCTTATACCATCACTATCAAATATATCAGATATATTTTTCCCATTTATAGTAGAAGTTACATCTGTACTTTTTTTAACTGTTACACCATCATTACTTTCAAATATATCACTAATTTTCTTACCATTAATACTTGTTGTTACATTAACCGCAGAAGCAACATCTAATGTTGATTCTTTTTTACTTTTAAATTTATTACCACTCCATATAGCTATCCCACTAGTTAGATTATTTAATCCTAATTTTGTTTTATAATCCATATAATTTACATAATTAGTTTTTAAAGTATCATATTTCATATTTGGACTAATATCTATACTTTCTTTACTAACTATATCATCTGCAATAACAGTACTAATTAATGAGCATTGTCTAAGAATAGTATTCATTGTGTTTGAATTAATAGTAGTATTTCTTTGAAAACCATTTGTTACTTCACTATCAGTAGAAAAAGAATCATCACTTAAAATATTTGTAGTACTTTCACCAAATACTTTAAATTTATTTTCTGCCATATTATTCCACCTCAGTTAAATTTTCTAAACTAACTTCTTCTTTTACTTTTTTCTTTGTGATAGAAGTTTTTGGTTTATCAACTTTAGAAACATTAAATAATTTTTGTTTCATATCAATTGCATATTGTTCCTCACATACATCAACAAACTCACCAATTGTTAATACTTTATCTTTTACTAAAGATTTAACTGTATTCCATTCAGCAATCTCAGCTGGATAAAAATGTACTCCTTGTTTAATATCAATAGTCATTTTAGGCCATAAAGGACTAACTTTTAATCTGTTTGGAATATCAGATTTTTCATTAGTAAAATTTTGATATTGTAAACCACTAGTAACACTAACATTAATTGTTGATGATATTTTAACATAATTTTTCATTTTTAATTTTCCTCCTCATAATCATCTATCATATCAATAATATAAACTCTCATAGTTGAACCATCTAAAAACTTACAAAAATTACCTTCTCTTCTTAAAGCTCTGTATAATTCAACATTAATTAAGTTTATATTTCTTTTAGTAGGTTCTTTATTTTGAAATTTTAAAATTTCTCTTACATTATTAAATAAATATAATAATAACTCATCTGTTTTATCATAAAATACAATTAGGTATTTTCCTCTATAAAACTTAATATTTTCTGGTAACATATGCTATTACCTCTTTTTTCTAAAAATTCCTTTTGAATCATTTATTGTTGATTCTTCTTCAATATTCTCATTTAAATCAATGTTTTCCATTTCTTCAGCGACATTATTTTTAATTTCTTTTAAATACTCATCATTAAAATCAAAATTAATTTCATTCTTATCAATATAATGTTCTAATACTTTAGCATATTTTTCAGCTGTTAAAATTCCATCACCTAATAAACTTGATAATAATTCTTGAAAACTTTTCAAACCTTCCATTCTTTCTTTATCATGTTTGTTAACCAATAAAGAATTAAATTCAAATTCAATAGGATCATTAATTTCATATTTCTTATATAAAATCCAAAGAAGCTTTTCTAATACTGGTCTAAAATAAGTCTCAGCTCTGTTTAAAATAGTCTCATCATATCTTTCTAAAGCATCAGTATCATTTGAAAATCCTTGTTTTAAATCACCATATAAAACTCCTTGCATTTCTAATGCCGCACTAATTAACCACATGTTTTGTTCTAATAAATCTGCAAGTCCACTTAATCCACCAAATCCATGTTCTTGGTATTCATCTTCTTTATCTAAAAATGTTAATGAGTTGTATGATCTACCCCAATTAACCATTTCTAATCTTTTACGAAGTTGATTTTCAGATTCAATATCTTGACCCATAAAGACTCCGCGCATACCTGACATCTTTATAACCTCAATTAAAGATTTGTTAAGTAATGATTGAATAGAAGCTTTTAATTGATCATCTCTTGATAATTCATTTAAAATATGAGCACCTTCAGCATAACCCCATCCTTGTAATTGACCATTTTTAATAAGTTTAGGAGCAGTTCTATGTTCGTATCTTAAAATAAAATCATGATGAATATCAATTGTTCTTCCATCTGCAAAACTAATTCTGTACATTTTAGGTTTTCCAAAATCTAAACTCTTCATATCACTAACGGTTTCATCACCAACTGATACACCATACCACCTGTCAGTCACATACATTCTCATTACTTTAGATTCTTTTAATTTTTTAATATTAATAGGTTTAGAATAATCATCATCCTTTAAATTATCAAACATACATACACAAACTGAACCGCCAAATAAAGCACCCCATTGTAATAAATTAATTAATTCAGTTCTATATTTTTTTAAATCTTTTAAAATTAAATTCTTCTTATCAAAATCATCTAACGAAATAGATACACCGCATCTTACAGTATCAACAGAAGGTTTATCGATTGCTCTTCTAAACACCCAAGAATCATTATATAAAGCTAACCACAATGACCAGTTCAAAGTGTCATTTGAAAATCCATAGTTCGTAAAAGATTGAACTTTATCGTCTGTTCCAATAGAAGTAAGAGTGTTCCCATAAGCATCATCAATACTTACTCTCA
>CAYSEZ010000026.1:0-12437 GCA_964430375.1 uncultured Mycoplasma sp.
GTCCACCGAATTGTGCTTTACCACCTAATGGTTGTTGTGTTACTAGTGAGTATGGACCTGTAGCACGAGCATGCATTTTGTCTTCGACCATGTGACATAGTTTAATCATGTACATAACTCCGACTGATACTCTGTTGTCGAATGGTCTACCTGTTCTACCATCATATAGAACTGTTTTACCATCGTCAGCCATTCCGGCTTCTTTCATCATATCAAAGATATCTTGTTCTGTTGCTCCGTCAAATACTGGTGTTGCAACGTGTACTCCTAGTTTTTTAGCAGCCATTCCTAAATGCATTTCTAGTACTTGTCCTAAGTTCATACGAGATGGTACTCCAAGTGGGTTTAACATAATATCTACTGGTGTTCCGTCTGGTAAGTAAGGCATATCTTCTTCTGGTAAGATTAGTGAGATAACACCTTTGTTTCCGTGACGTCCTGCCATTTTGTCTCCGACTTGAATTTTTCTTTTTTGTACTATGTATACACGAATTAGTTTTGATACTCCGGATGCTAATTCATCGCTATCTTTTTTAGTGAATATTTTTACGTCGTGGACAATACCTTCGCCACCGTGTGGAACACGTAGTGATGTGTCACGAACTTCTCTAGTTTTTTCTCCGAAGATAGCGTGTAGTAATTTTTCTTCTGAAGTAAGTTCAGCCATTCCTTTTGGAGTTACTTTTCCTACTAGGATATCTCCTTCTTTTACTTCAGTACCTATTTTTATTATTCCGTTTGCATCTAAGTTCTTACGAGCTTCTTCTGATACGTTTGGAATATCTCTTGTTATTTCTTCTGGACCTAGTTTTGTTTCTCTACAAGGCATTTCGTAGTCTTCGATGTGGATACTTGTGTAAGCATCTTCTTTTACTAGTTTTTCATTTAGGATAACGGCATCTTCATAGTTATATCCGTTAAACATCATAAATGCTACTACTACGTTTTTACCTAGTGCTAGTTCTCCTTTATCTGTTGATGGACCATCAGCAATAACGTGATTTCTTTTTACTTTGTCTCCAACTTTTACAATTGGTTTATGGTGGAAACAAGTGCCTTGATTAGATGCAGTAAAGTCTGATAGGTAGTAAACGTCTTGTCCACCTTTGTTTTTTACGACTATTTTTCTTGCATCTACGTATTCTACTACACCGTCTGCTTTCGCTACAACTGTTGAGCCTGAATCTCTTGCAGCGATATATTCTACACCTGTTCCTACGAATGGTGCTTCTGGTGTTAGTAATGGTACTGCTTGACGTTGCATGTTTGATCCCATTAGGGCACGTGTTGCATCGTCGTGTTCTAGGAATGGAATACAACTTGTTGTAATTGATACAACTTGTTGAGGAGATACGTCTATGTAATCTACTTTATCTGGAGTAGTCATAATGTTTTCTCCACGATAACGTGCTGCAACTTGGTCATCAATTATTTTGTTATTTTCATCTGTTCCTACAGTTGATTCTGAAATGATTAGGTCATTTTCTTCGTCTGCGGTAAAGTATGCTATTTCATCTGTTATTACTGAATCTACAACTTTACGATATGGTGTTAAAATGAAGCCATAATCATCTATTTTTGCATAACTTGCTAGTGCTGTGATAAGTCCGATGTTTGGTCCTTCTGGTGATTCGATTGGACAAATTCTACCATAGTGTGACTCATTAACGTCACGAACTTCCATACCAGCACGGTCTCTTGATAATCCACCTGGTCCTAGTGCAGATAGTCTTCTTTTGTGAGTTAGTTCTGCGATAGGGTTGGTTTGATCCATGAATTGTGATAACTGACTACTTCCAAAGAATTCTTTAAAAATAGCAGTTACTGGTCTTATGTTAATTAGAGTTTTTGGTGTTACTTCGTTGATATCTTGAGTTGTCATTCTTTCACGGATAACTCTTTCCATACGAGTTACACCTACTCTAAATTGGTTTTGTAATAGTTCTCCAACTTGACGTATTCTTCTGTTTCCTAAATGGTCAATTACATCAAAGTTGCCTACTCCATTTAATAGGTTTAGGTAATATGAGCAAGCTGCATAGAAATCAGAGATTGTAAGTCTTTTTGAATCTATTGTGTTATCATTACCTATGATAGTCATTTTTTCTTTTGTTCCTGGTTTATAGATTTTAACCATTTGAACTTTGTTGTAACTATCTAATTCTTCATTTATTTTTACTTCTTTTATTCCATAACCTTGTTCAAAGATTGGTTTTAAGGTTTCTAGTACGTCTTTTGTTACTAGTGTTCCTTTTGGTACAACTACTTCGTTATCTACAGTTATGTCTTCTGCTAAAGTTTGGTTTAGTAATCTATCTAAAACATTTAGTTTTAGGTTAAATTTATATCTACCTACTTTTGCTAAATCATATCTAAATTCATCAAAGAATCTAGTTATTATTTGGTTTTTAGAACTATCTAATGTTGCTGGTTCTCCTGGTCTTAGTTTTTCATATATTTCTATTAGTGCTTCATCTGTGTTTCTTGTGCTATCTTTTGCTATTGTGTTTTCTATGAAGTCTGATTTTCCAAATAGATTTATGATGTCTTCGTCACTAGATAGACCGAATGCTCTTAACATTGTTGTTAGTGTTACTTTTCTAGTTCTATCAATTCTTACATATAAAATATCCCTGGCGTCTGCTTCAAATTCAAGCCAAGTTCCACGTGTTGGAATTATTTGTGATGTAATTAGTAAGCGTCCATTTTTGTCTATTTCTTTACCGAAATAAACGCTTGGAGATCTTACTAATTGAGATACAATAACTCTTTCTGCTCCATTTATGACAAAAGTTCCACTTTCTGTCATAAGTGGCATATCTCCTAAAAATATTTCTTGTTCTTTTACTTCTCCTGTTTCATTATTGAATAATCTTACATCTACTTTTAATGGAGAAGCGTATGTTGCGTATCTTTCTTTACATTCTTTAATAGAGTATCTTGGTTCATCAAAATGATAATCTCCAAACTCTAATGATAATGTTCCAGCAAAGTTTTCTACGGGGAATAAGTCTTCCAGTACTTCCTTTATACCTTCTTCAATAAACCAATTATATGATTTTCTTTGTATTTCCAATAAATCACTTAATTCATAAGTGTTTCTTATTTTGGAAAAATTTCTTCTTTTACGATGGTCACCACAATTAACTACTTTGTATGCCACTGTTTTCACCCCAACTTTCAAATTTTTTATTTTTGTCAAATAGACAAATATCCAACTTATATTATTACCACAATTTTATCAAGATGTCAACCGAAAATACATTTTATTACAAAAAAACCTTTATTTTTGTCTAAAATTTCTACCTTTGCTATTTTTTCTAAATCTTTGATAACGGTTTTTGCTCCTTGATCTTTATTTATGACAAAGTATAGTGTTCCGTTTTCTTTTAAGTGTTCTTTTGCTTTAAATAGTATTTCGTATACTATTTGTTTTCCTGCTCTGATTGGTGGATTAGTAATTATATAGTCATATTTTTTTGTTATGTTTTCATAGATATTGCTTTCAAAGGCTGTTACATTTTCTAGTTTGTTTTCTTTGATGTTCATATTTGCTAGGTGAACTGCTCTTTTGTTTATATCTATCATATCTGTTTTGATGTTAAAAAAAGAAGACAAGATGATACCAATGCATCCGTAACCACATCCTACATCTAATACTGTTTTTTCTAGGTTTTCTTTTAGTAATGCATTTATAAGTGATCTTGTGCCAAAGTCTAAACCTTTTTTTGAAAAAACGCCATTATCTGTATAGAAGTTGAAACTCTTATCTGATACTTTTACCAACACTTTATTTAAACTGCTTTTTAAATTATTATTAGTAAAATAATGGTCCATCTTATCTCCCCTTTTATAATCACAAAAGCCTTACGTTAATACTCGTCGGCTTTTTATGAATTTTATTTTTCTTTTGTAATTATTTTAATTCTACTGTTGCGCCAGCTTCTTCAAGTCTTGCTTTTAATTCATTAGCTTCTTCAGTTGGAATGTTTTCTTTAATATTACCACCAGCATCAGCGATGTCTTTAGCTTCTTTTAATCCTAAGCCTGTTACTTCTCTGATAATTTTGATAACGTTGATTTTTGCTGCTCCAGCAGATGTTAATACTACTGTTTGTTTTGAAGGTCCTTCTTCAACTGCTGCTGCAGGTGCTGCTGCTACTGCAACTGCACTTGGGTCTACTCCAAATTCTTCCTTCATTGCATCAACTAATTCCTTTACTTCTAATAATGTCATTTCTTTTAATGAACTAATAAATTCTTCTTTTGTTATTTTTGCCATAATAATTTTCCTCCTTAATTTTTATTATTTATTGTTTTAATTTTCTTTTTGTTCTGCATAAAGATTTAATGCTATAGATAAATCTTTAACTAAACCTATCATACCACCTGCAAGCATTGTATATAATCCTTCACGTGATGGTATTTGTGCAAATTCATTTAATTTAGTTTGATCTGCTACTTGTCCTTCGATTAAGCCTGCTTTTAGTACTAGTCCTGTGTTTTTCTTTCCACAATCACTTAATACTTTTACTGCTGCGATATCATCTTTACTAAATGCTATAGCAGTTGGGCCTTCAAGGTAGTTACCTAAGTCAATATCTAAATCTTTGAATGCTAATTTTAAAAGTGTGTTTTTGTAAACTTTGTAATCAGAATCGTTTTCTTTTAGTTTGATTCTTAATTCTTTGTTTACATCATCTGTAAGTCCACAGTAGTCAAATAATACTAGTGATTTAGAATCATTTATTTTATTTTTTATTTCTTCAACTACTTGTTTCTTTTCTTCTAAAACTTTTATGCTTGGCATAAGACACCTCCTTATATTTATTTATGTGCCTAATTAAAAGAGTCTTTTTATGCAAAGACTCTAGGATTTTTAGTATTTGTCCTCGGTAGGATTTATTTTTATACCTACTGTCTTTGGCACTTAATTCAAGTTTATTATAAACTATTTTTTTTATTTTGTAAATATATTTTTATCTTATTCAAAACTATTTTGATCTATTCTAACAGATGGACTCATAGTTGATGAAACAGATATTGATTTTATATAACTACCTTTAACTGTACTTGGTTTAATTCTGATTATTGTTTTTACTATTGCATCTAGGTTTTCTAATAAGTCATTATCAGTAAATGATGCTTTTCCAATAATTCCGTGAATATTTCCATAGCTATCAGTTCTGTATTCAACTCTACCTGCTTTTGATTCTTCAACTGCTTGTTTTACGTTAGTTGTTACAGTTCCTGTTTTTGGATTTGGCATTAAGCCTTTAGGACCTAGTATTTTTCCTAACTTACCAAGAGATGGCATCATATCAGGTGTTGCTATCATTACATCAAAGTCAAACCAGTTTTCTTTTTCTATTTTTTCTAGCATATCAGCGTCACCAACAAAGTCTGCACCAGCTTCTTTTGCTGCTTTAGCGTATTCTCCTTTAGCAATTACTAAAACTCTTGTAGTTTTTCCTGTTCCTTTTGGAAGAGTAATTGCTCCACGTAGTTGTTGGTCTGCTTTTTTTACATCAAGGTTTAAATTCATTGCTACTTCGATTGTTGCATCAAATTTAGTACTTGACATATCTTTAACAAGTTTGATTGCTTCTTCTTTAGAATATAGTTTGCCTTTTTCTACTTTAGCAAGTTCTTGTCTATAAGTTTTTCCTCTTTTTTTCATATTCTTCCTCCTTATGTGGTATATGCGGTTATTCCTCCCACATAGGTAACCCTATGTTTTTTGTTTTTATTCTTCTACAGAAATACCCATGTTTTTGGCAGTTCCTGCGATGATTTTTTCTGCTTCTTCAACAGTGTAAGCATTTAAGTCAGGTAATTTTGTTTCTGCGATTTCTTTTACTTGTTCTTTTGTTAATTTACCTACTATTTCTTTTGAACCTTTTGTTCCACCTTTTTTTACTTTAGCATATTTTTTTATTAAAAATGCTGCAGGTGGAGTTTTGATTACAAAGTCAAATGTACGGTCATCATAGATTGATATTTCTACTGGTAGAACATCTCCCATTTTATCTCTTGTTGCTTCGTTGTATTTTGTACAAAATTCTCCTAAATTGATTCCTGCTGGTCCTAGTACTGTTCCAACTGGTGGAGCAGGTGTAGCTTTTCCAGCTTCAATTTGTAATTTTACTTTTTTTGTTATTTCTTTTGCCACGAAAAACACCTCCATTTTTTAATTTCTCGCGAGTGGTTATAATAGCACTCTTTTGTTATTTCCGCATTTGCTTCCCACTTCAATTTATATATATTAAATATATAGCGTATTTATATTATCACTATTTTTTAAAAATAGCAAGTATTTTTTATGCTTTTTCTATTTGTGATAATTCTACTTCAACAGATGTTGTTTGTCCAAATAAGTCTAATGCAACCATTAATTTTGCATTTTCTATGTCTAAACTTTCTATTTTTCCTTCCATATTAGAGAATGGTCCAGATGTAATTTTTACGTACTGTCCTTCTTTTAGGTCTTCTCCGACTTCTAATCTTGTCATACCCATACTATTTAAGATTTTGTCTACTTCGTATGGTTGTAATGGAGTTGGTTTTGCTCCTTTTCCTGAAGACCCGATAAAGCCTGTAACTCCTGGAGTGTTACGTACTATAAACCACGCTTCATCTGTCATTACCATTTCTACTAGAATGTAACCTGGAAATAATTTTTTTGTTTTTTCTTTTTTTACTCCGTCTTTTATTTCTACTTCTGTTGCTTCTGGTACAACTACTCTAAAGATGCAGTCTTCTTGATTCATTGAGTTTGCACGCATTAGTAGTTTTTCTTGTACTTTTTTTTCGTGTCCGGAATAAGTATTAACTACATACCATTTTTTATCCATTATCTTAACCCCTTTACTAATGCAATTACTACGTTAAGTCCATAAAAATATAGAGCAAAGAATAATACTACTGCGATTGTTGCTATAGTGTATTTTGTCATATATTTTTTTTCTGGCCATTTTACTTTTTGCATTTCTTTTTTTACGTTTTTTATGAATTTCATATTTACACCTCTTTAATTATATGTTTTTTTCAAAATAAAAACACTTTTCTGTGTCTAGATAAATATTATCATAGAAAAGTGTTTGTTGTCAATAGAATTTTGGAATTTTTATTTATTAACAATATTGTTAATATCTATTTTAATACTATAAATAGTACTGCGATTGATATTATACCTAAACCTAGGAAAATATATGAAAAGTAACTTTGTGGTTTTTTTAGTTTAAAGTTTAGGACAAATAATAGGGATAATAGAGCCATGCCTATTGTAAATAGTAGGTTTATATTATTTATATTTAATACATTATTTAATAAATATAGTAATGGTAATAGTACTACGGAGCTTGGTACAGGAAGGCCTCTATAGTATTTTACTGGACCATCTTTTCCTGTTTCGTTTGCTACTACGTTAAAGTATGCTAATCTTATAACACCTGCGAGTGCATATAGTGTGTATATAATAATATGATAATATTCTTTTAAGTTTAGGCTATAGCAAATTACTATTGGTAAGAATATAAATGATACCATATCTGCTAGGGAATCTAATTGTACGCCAAATTCTTTTTCTTTTTCTGTTCTTTTGCAAGCTCTTGCTATTTTTCCATCGAACGAGTCTAATACTCCTGAAATTATTAGGCAAGATAATGCTCCGACTATTTTGTGTGTTATTGCTAGATATGTTCCTATTATTCCTGATACTACTGCTAGGTAGGTTACTAGGGTTGATATTTTATAATATCCTATTAATATTTGTTTTTCTTCTTTCATTTTTTTACTCCTTTAATTCATTATTTCTCTTAATTCTTTGGTATATGTAAATCTATAGTGACCTGTTACTTCTCTATTTATGGTTTCTAGGTCTACTTCGTATTCATCTTTTTTTGTTAATTCTACTATATATGGGATTCCATTTTTATTTCTTTTATTTGATACTATACCTACGTGGTCTCCATAGTCAAAGATAATTATATCTCCGATGTTAAATTCTTTTATATTATTTATGTTTGTAGTTAATTCTTTTGCATATCTTTTTAAGAATGTTTCTATGTTATTTATTCTTCTAAAGTCTATGTTATCATCTATATCTTCAATATTATATATATTATCTTTATATGTATTTCTTATATCTCTTGACATCATATCTTTTAAATCATATCCTGCTTCTTTTAGGGCAGACCATATAATATCAGAACTTACTCCTTCATTTTCTGGTGGATAACCTCCGGCATAGTAATCACTGGTATAGATAGTTGTGCTTTTTATTTTTTTTATGGCTCCTTCTAGCATTTGCTCATAATCATCTATTCCATCATAGTTATTGTCTCTAGTACTTTCTATATCAATTAGTCCAAAGTCAGTTGAAGTATAATATTCTTTTTCTTTTACATATGGGGTTATATCTCTATTTGATAGGTATTTATATTCTATAAAGTAGGATGCTAGTGTTAGTAGTAATAATATAAATAACATTATAAATATAAGTTTTGGTTTCTTTTTTAATTTTTTCTTTTTTGCCATAGTACTCCTTATTTTACTTTTAATTCAAATAATATATCTCTTAACTGCATTGCTCTTTCAAAGTCTAGGTTTTTAGCAGCTTCTTTCATTTCTTGTTCTATTTTATCTATTTCTTTCTCATTTATTATATCATTATTTTGAGTAATATTGCTAGTTTCTTTTTCTATGTTTGTTACTACTTCTTTTATTTCTTTTTTTATTGTTTCTGGAGTTATGTTATGTTTTTTGTTATATTCTTCTTGAATTGTTCTTCTTCTTTTTGTTTCTTCGATTGCTATTTTCATGCTGTCGGTAGTGTTATCTGCGTACATAATTACGTGGCCATTTTTGTTTCTAGCACATCTTCCTATGGTTTGAATTAGGCTTCTTGAACTTCTTAGGAAGCCTTCTTTATCTGCATCTAGTATTGCAATTAGGCTTACTTCTGGAATATCTAGGCCTTCTCTTAGGAGGTTTATTCCTACGATGCAGTCGTAAGTTCCTTTTCTTAAGTCATTTATTATTTTTAATCTTTGTAGTGTTTTTACTTCTGAATGGAGATATGCAACTTTTATATCTAGTTCTTTTAGGTAGTTTGTTAGTTCTTCGGCCATTCTGATAGTTAGGGTTGTTATTAGAACTCTTTCGTTTTTTTCTTTTCTTATTTTTATTTCTTCGATTAGGTTGTCTATTTGTCCTTTACTTGGTCTTATTTCTATAGTTGGATCTAATAAGCCTGTTGGTCTTATTATTTGGTCTATTTTGTTTTCTTTTGCTTTTTCTAATTCATAGTCTCCTGGGGTTGCTGATACGTAAATAACTTTGTTTATTTTGTTTTCAAATTCTTCAAATTTTAGTGGTCTATTGTCTAAAGCACTTGGAAGACGAAAACCGTATTCTACTAGGGTTGTTTTTCTTGCTCTATCACCGTTATACATTGCTCTTACTTGGGGAATTGTTACGTGTGATTCGTCAATTACTAGGAGAAAGTCTTTTGGAAAGAAGTCTATTAAGGTAGATGGTGTTTCTCCTTCTTTTCTTCCTGCTAGGTGTCTAGCATAGTTTTCTATACCACTGCAGAAAGAGGTTTCTTTAATCATTTCTAGGTCATAGTTTACTCTTTGTTCTAGTCTTTGGGCTTCAAGTAGTTTGTTATTTTCTTTTAGGTAGTTTAGTCTATCTTTTAGTTCTTCTTCGATTGTTTTAATTGCATTTTGCATTTTTTCATCACTTGTTACGAAGTGGCTTGCTGGAAAGATTGATACTGTTTTTTTGTCTTTTAAAATGGAACCTGTTACTACATCTATTTCTGATATTCTATCTATTGTACTTCCAAATAGTTCTACTCTTATTCCTTTTGAGTGTTCGTTATTTGGAATTATTTCTATTACATCTCCACGTGCTCTAAAGGTTCCTCTTTTTAAGTCTATATCATTTCTTTCGTAGAGCATATCTATTAATTTATTTAATATGTCGTTTCTTTCTATTTCATCGTTTATGCTTAAAGTTAACATTTTGTTTTGGTATTCTTCTTTTTCTCCGATGCCGTATATACAGGAAACTGATGATACTACAATTACATCGTCTCTTGAAAGAAGTGCACTTGTTGCTTCGTGACGTAATTCGTCTATTTCATCGTTTATTGATGAGTCTTTTTCTATATAGGTATCTGTTTGGGGAATATATGCTTCGGGCTGGAAATAGTCGTAATATGAAACGAAGTAAGTTACTTTGTTATGAGGAAATAGTTCTTTTAATTCGGAATATAGTTGTCCAGCAAGTGTTTTGTTGTGTGCTAGAACTAGGGTTGGTTTTTGAACATTGTTTATAACGTTTGCTATAGTAAATGTTTTACCTGTACCGGTTGCTCCGAGTAAAACTTGGTGTTTTTCATTATTTAGTATTCCTTTGGTTAGTTTTTCAATTGCTTCTGGTTGGTCGCCACTTGGTTTGTAGTTTGATTCTAATTTAAACATAGCATTCTCCTTTTTGTTTTTTATATGAATATTCTATCATTATTTTTTTGTTAATACAAGGTTCTTAAATTTTTAAGTGCGAATAGGTACCCCTAAAAAAATGTGATTTTATGGTATTATGTATACAGATGAAGAAAACTTCATATAATAAAAAAGGATATACTTAACTTTCACGTGGTTAGGTATACTCCATTAAAGTTTGGTGCACACTAACGCTATGATAACGCTAGTGTGCTTTTTCTATTTAAATAGTATTATAAACACTAAAGTAAATTAGAATTTATATATTTATTAGCAATTTTGTTAATAAATTATTTTTTATAAAATTTCAGGCATTATTGCGCATATCTTCGAGTATTTTTTCTATAAAAAGTTGGAATGTGCAGTATGGGTTTGTTGTTCCTACGATTTCATCTGTTTCTTTGATTGGTAATGTTTTCGGGGTACCATATACTGTTGCAGATAAAGAAAACACTATTTTTTTACATAAAGTGAAATACTGCGTCTATTTTGTTTTCATTAAACACTTTTTCTAACATATCTATGCTTGTATAATTCATTTTATATAATTTAAAGTCTTTATTTGTTGTTTTTTTATGTTATCTAATACTTTTCTTTTAATAGTATAAAAGTTATCAATAATTATTACTTCTTCATTATTATTTAATAATTCTACTACGTGTGGTTTTCTACATAACTTGCTTCACCCGTTGCTAATATTTTCATTTTTCCTCTTAAAAAAGTTATTAACAAAAAAGTTAATAACTATTCTTCTTCTAGTAGGCCATAATCATTTTCTTTTCTTTTGTAAACAATTGCTGTTTTACCTGTTTCTCTGTTTTTAAAGAAGAAAAAGTCATGGTTTGTTAGTTCCATTTGGAGAATTGCTTCTTCTTCATCCATTGGTTTTAGGTCTATTTTTTTTCTTTTTACTATTTGTTCTTCTTGTTCTTCTATATCAATAAAGTCTAATACAAAATCTTCTTTTGTTTTGTCTTTTCTTTTATTTAATCTTGTTTTATTTTTTCTTATTTGTCTTTCTAATTTATCTAAAGCAGTATCTATTATTGCATAGAAATCTTTTCCTTTTTCTTCTACACGAAGTGTGTATTCTTTTAATGGAATTGTTATTTCTACTTTTTGATTTGCTCCATATACTTTAAATAAGATGTTAGCAGTTATTTCGTTTTCATTTTCAAGATATTTGTTTAATTTCTTTAATTTTTCTGATGCATATTCTTTCATTGCGTCAGTTATTTTTGTTTTTTCACCACGAATATTTATTTTCATTTTATCATCCTCCTAGTACAATTATATCATGAGTAAAAAAAAATTGCTACCTATTAATTGGTAACAACTGTTTCTTTTACAACTTTTACATTAGTTGCTTGTAATCCCTTACCAGTTTCAATCAATCTAAAGTTTACATAGTCGCCTTCTTTTAATGTTTTATAACCTTCCATATTGATTGCTGAGTAATGAACAAATATATCTTGATTTGGTTTATATTCAATAAATCCAAAGCCTTTGTCGTTATTGAACCATTTTACAAATCCGTTCATTATATCACCTCTCCTTCTTTGCTTATTACTTTTAACTTCTTGCTAGCATATTCATAATAGCATAAAGAAGAGTGTTTTTATTATTTTTTCCTTATTCGGTCACTTTCTGGCATTTTTTGGTAATTACTTCTTTTACTTTTTTCTTGTAGTTTCTGGAAAACAGATTTGTTGTTTCTTTATTTGAAAATGTAATTATTTTTTTATTGAAGTCAATCATTTCAACATTATTTATGTTTACAATAGCGCTTTGATGTGTCCTAACAAAATTATTAGTTAATATTTTATCCATTCCTTTAATTGTATTATTTATGCTGTAAACACCATCTAAACCTTACCTACGGACAGTTTTTTATTTCATAAAATAAAGAGGTATTACACTATT
>CAYSEZ010000027.1:0-11167 GCA_964430375.1 uncultured Mycoplasma sp.
CGTGTTCTCCATTTAGAGTGCCTATTGCTAGACTTGCTGCTGCACAAGCCGCAATTAAGGATGGGGATAAGTAATTAATATCTAGATAAAATATAAAAAAATACCTTGTATATGGTATTTTTTTATATTTACTATATATGAAAGAATTTTTTAAATGGTGCACCCATAGGGATTCGAACCCCAAACCTTTTGGTCCGTAGCCAAACGCTCTATCCAATTGAGCTATGGGTGCATCTACTTACATAGTATACAATAAAATTATATATTTTTCAAGTATTATTTGAAAAAAAATATTTTATGTGGTATTATTTATATGTGATAATTATGGAGAATAAAAATAGTAATATAAATATGTTTAAAGAAAGTGTTTCAATATATAAAGATGATAACAAATGTATTAATTGTAATTTATGTAAATTATATTGTAATAAAATAGTAGGAATTAGTTCTTTTAATGATTGTATTAATTGTGGTCAATGTATTTTTTCTTGTCCTGTTCGTGCACTTAGTCCTAAAAATGAATATAATGAAGTAGAAAAAATAATTAAAACAAAAGAAAAAATAGTTATTGGTATAGTAAGTCCTGCTGTTAAAGTACAATTAGGAGAGTTTTTTAATATAGATGAAAGCAAGAAAATTGATGGTAAAATTGTTTCTTCTTTAAAAAAACTTGGTTTTAATTATGTATTTGATACATCTTTAGGAGCAGATCTTACTACTATTTTAGAAGCTAAAGAATTAATAGATAGAATAAAATCTAATACTAATTTGCCTTTATTTACTAGTTGTTGTCCTTCTTGGGTTAAATATGCTAATACATATCATAAAGAATTATTAGATAATATATCAATTTGTAAAAGTCCAATATCTATGTTTAGTACTATTATAAAAGAATATTTTAGTAAAATAATAAATGTAGACAAAGATAAATTATTAGTTGTGGCAATTACACCATGTACTTCAAAAAAATATGAAAAAACTTTATATCCTGAGACTGATTATGTAATTACTTCTAGTGAACTTAGTGATTGGATTAATAAAAATAATATTGATTTTATAAATATTGAAGATTCTTCTTATGATGATGTATTTAAAGATGCAAGTGGTTCTGGTATTATTTTTGGTAGTAGTGGAGGAGTTACTGAATCTATTATGAGGACTGTTTATTATTTATTAACAAATAAAGATAGTAAAAAATTATTAAAATATAAAATAATAAGAGGAAATGAAAAAATAAAAAAATCTAAATTAATTATAAATGGATTAACTATAAATATTGCGGTAATACATACTATTCCAGCTTTAGAAGAGTTTTTAAAGACTGATGATTATAAAAAATATCATTTTATTGAAGTAATGAATTGTAATGGTGGTTGTATTGGGGGAGCAGGTAGAATATATAATAAAAAGCTTGAGAATGAGTATTTAATAAAAAGATCAAAAGCTTTATATAATTATGATAAAACTAATAAATTAAGATATTCTTATAAGAATAAAGATGTAATTAATATATTTAGTAATTTTTTAAATAATGAATCTAATTTAAATAAATTATATACAAATAAAATAAAAAGTAAAATATAATAGGTAGTAATATGAAAAAAAGAAAAAGAAGGAAAAAGAAAAGTAATAAAAAGTTATTAACTCTTATAATTATAATTATATTATTAGGGGTTTATAATTATTATGGAGAACAGATTGAAGAAATTGTTTTAAATAAAACAAATAGTTATTCTAATTATAATATTAATGATATTCCTAAATATAGTGGTAAAGATTATATAATAATTAATAATAATAAACCAAGTTTTAAAGAAGAAGATATTAATACTAATTCATTTGAAACATATTATGAACTTGATATGTTAGGAAGAGCAACTGGGGCTTATGCAAATATAGGTATAGATTTAATGCCTACTTTAGATAGAACAAGTATAGGTAGTATTAAACCAAGTGGTTTTAAAACAATAAAATATGATATTATAGAGGGTAAATATTTATATAATAGATGTCATTTAATTGGATATCAATTAACTGGAGAAAACGCTAATAAGAGGAATTTAATTACTTGTACTAGACAAATGAATATTGGAGTAATGTTAGATTATGAAAATAAAGTAAAAAAGTATATTGAAGATACTAATAATCATGTTTTATATAGAGTAACTCCGATATATGAAGATGATAACTTAGTAGCAACAGGTATACAGTTAGAAGGTTATTCTATTGAAGATAATGGTAATGGTATAGAGTTTAATATATTTATTTATAATGTACAAGAAGGTATAGAAATAGATTATAAAACTGGAGATTCTAAATTAATAAGTTAAAAATATATAAAATAAAAATAAGTTTTATGTAAATTTATATAGGTTAATTTTACATAAAAAACAAGATATGAATTTTTTTCATGAAAAAGTCACACTTTTTTAAAAAAATTCATTAATTCCCTTGTAAAATCACTTTGATTATTATATAATTTATTCATAAAACGACATCACACTACTTTCTTTGTATTTTTTCTAATTTGATTGTAGCATAATGTGTCGTTTTATGCAATATAAGAGACGAAAGAGGTAAATAGTGTAATACCTCTTTATTTTATGAAATAAAAAACTGTCCGTAGGTAAGTAAAAGTGAATTATTTTCACTTTTTTATTTGTTTTTGTGTTACAATTATAAAGAGGTATAGATATGGATAAATATATAGATGAATTTATAGATTATTTAAAGTATCAGAGAAAGTATTCTTCTTATACTTATAATGATTATTATGATGATTTAATATTTTTTAAGGAGTATTTAAGTAATGAATGTATATCATTTAATGATTTAGAATATTCAGATATAAGGTTATATTTTAAATATTTGGATGATAAAAATTATAGTAAGAATACTATTTCTAGGAAGATAAGTTCTATTAGAAGTTTTTATAAGTTTTTATCTAGAAATAATTATATTACTTCTAATCCATTTATTGTACCTGTTGGTATAAAAAAAGATAAATTATTACCTAAGTTTTTATATTATAATGAGTTAGAAAAGTTATTTGATGTATGTGATGTTTCTACATTATTAGGACTTCGAGATAGATTGCTTTTTGAAATGTTATATGCTACTGGTATGAGGGTTTCGGAAATAGAAAATGTTAAAATTAAAGATATAGATATGGACAATATGTATATTAAAGTACTTGGTAAAGGTTCTAAGGAACGTTATGTATATTTTGGAGAGTATGTATTGGAATATTTAGAATTATATCTTAGTAAAAGAGATGATAATTGTCCATATTTATTTATAAATAAGAATAAAGATAGACTTACTAGTAGGGGAATGAGATTAATAATTAATAAATGTGTAAATAAAGCAAGTTTAGAAACTAAAATATCACCTCATACTATTAGACATACTTTTGCTACTCATTTAATTAATGAAGGGTGTGATTTATTAAGTATTAAAGAGTTATTAGGACATTCTTCACTTAGGACAACTGAAGTATATACTCATATTACTAGTGATGCATTAAAATCTACTTATTTAAAAAGTCATCCTAGGGGACATAAATCTATTTCAGGTATTGAAGAAAGTGAAAATAAATAGTATAATTTATATGGGAGATAAGAATTATGAAATTTAGTGAAATTATAAAAATATTAGAAAAAGAAAATTTATTAATTAGTTATGATAATTGTGATAAAGATATTAAATTTTTATCATATGATTCAAGAAATATTGAGAGTAATACAATGTTTTTTTGTAAAGGTTTTGATTTTAAAGAAGAATATTTAGATAGTGCAATAGATAAAGGAATAATTTGTTATGTATCTGAAACTAATTATAATAAAAATATTCCTTGTATATTAGTTAGTGATATTAAAAAAAGTATGTCTGTAATAGCACTATCTTTTTATCCTGATAACTTAACATTACTTGGTGTAACAGGTACTAAAGGTAAAACTACTGTTATTAATTATGTTAATAATATAGTAAATGAAAAAGAACATAAAAAGACAGGTTTTATAAGTACTATTAACTTATACACAGGTAAAAGAGAAGAAATATCTATTAATACTACACCAGAAGGATTAGATTTACATAGATATTTACATGAGATGGAAGAGGAAGATTTAAAGTATGCAACACTTGAAGTATCTAGTCAAGCTACTAAAATGAGTCGTATTTATGGTATGCATTTTAAAGTGGGAGCTTTTTTGAATATAGGGCTTGATCATATATCACCACATGAACATTCTGATTTTAATGATTATTTAAACTGTAAAATAGAGTTTTTAAAAATGTGTGATAATGTAGTTATTTATAAAGATACAGATTATTATGATTATATAGTAGAGAATTTAAAAGATAAAAATATTATTACATATGGAACTGATTCTTCTTGTACTTATTATGTAAAAAATATTATTAAAGATAATGGTATTACTACTTTTACTGTAGTACATGATGATATTGAAGAGGTTTATTCTATTACTATACCAAGTACTTTTAATGTATTAAATGCATTATGTTCTATTATTATGGGTAAACTTATCGGAGCAAGTTATACCGATATTAAAGCAGCTTTATTTAATACTAAGGTTCCGGGTAGATGTGAAGTTTATATGGGAAAATGTCCAATTATAATAGATTATGCTCATAATGGATTAAGTTTAGAAAATTTATTTAAATTTGTAAAAGAAGATTATCCAAATAGAAATATAAAAGTAATAATTGGAGCACCTGGTGATAAGGGTTTTGCTAGACGTAAAGATTTAAGTGAATTATCTGGTAAGTATGCTAGTCATATTTATTTAACTGAAGTAGATGCTGGTTCTAAAAAAGTAAAAGATATATGTTTAGATATGGCAGAGTATATCAAACCTTTTAATAAACCATATACTATAATAGAAGATAGAAGGATTGCTATAGAAACAGCACTTAAGGATTTGGAATCTAATGATATATTATTAATTACTTGTAAAGGTAATGAAGAATATCAACTAGGGGATCATAAAACTATTCCATATATTGGAGATAAAAAAGTAGTTCTTGATTATCTTTCTAAAACGAAAGTTGGTGCGTAAATGGAAAGATTAACTATTAATGAAATAATTACTTCAGTAAGTGGTAATGCTATAATAAAAAATAATTTAGATGATATAGAATATATTTCTACTGATAGTCGTGATATAAAAGAAAATACTTTATTTGTATGTCTTACTGGAGAAAAATTTGATGGTCATAACTTTATAGAAGACTCTTATAATAAAGGTTGTAAAACTTTTATTATAGAAAAAGATGTATCTTTTATAAAAGATGATATTACACTAATTAAAGTATCTAATACTTTATATGCACTAGGAGATATAGCAAAGTATTATAGAAATAAATTTAATATAAATGTTATTGGGGTAACTGGTAGTGTAGGTAAAACTAGTACTAAAGATATTATTCATAGTGTATTATCTAAGAAATATAATACATTAAAAAATGAAGGTAATTTTAATAATGAAATAGGACTACCTAAAACTATATTTAATTTAAGTAGTTCTTATGAATATGCAGTACTTGAAATGGGTATGGATCACAAGGGACAAATTAAACATATGGCAGATATAGCTAGTCCTTCTATCGGAGTAATCTCTAATATTGGAACTGCTCATATAGAGTTTTTTGATACTAAAGATGGTATATTTGATGCTAAAATGGAGATAACTTCTTTCTTTAATAAAGATTCTTTATTAATAGTAAATGGAGATGATTCATATTTAAAAACATTATTAAATAAAGAACATGAATTTAAAATACTAAGTTATGGATTTAATACTTATAATGATATATATCCTACTAGTTATAAAATAAATGAAGAAACTAGTACTTTTACTTGTTTAATAAATGGAAAAGAAGAAGAATTTACTATTCCTAGTCCTGCTAAACACAATATATTAAATGCATTATGTGCTATAGAAATTGGACTTTATTTAGATATAGATATAAATAAAATAAAAGAAGGACTTGCTACTTTTACTTTATCAAAATCTAGAATGGATATATTTAAAACTAATAAATATAAAGTTATAAATGATTGTTATAATGCAAGTTTTGATTCAGTTATATCTGCTTTAGATGTACTTAAAAATAATAATACTAGAAAAGTTGCAATACTTGGAGATATTCTAGAATTAGGTAAATTTTCTAAAGATATTCACGAAGAAATAGGTAAACATATAAAAGATATAGATATTTTAATTACTATAGGAAAAGACTCTTTATATATAAAAGACTCTGCAGTAAATAATGGTTTTGATATAAATAATACTTATCACTATATAGATAATGATAGTTTATTAAAAGATATAAATAAAATATTAAAGGATAATGATACTATTTTAGTAAAAGCTTCTAATGGAATGAAGTTAAATGAAGTAGTAGATTACTTAAAATTATGAATATAAACTATGATAAAAAACTAGAAGAAATAATAAATAATTTATCTTTTAAACCAAAACTACTTATTCATTCTTGCTGTGGTCCTTGTTCTAGTTATGTACTTTCTTACTTAAATAAATACTTTGATATAACTATATATTATTATAATCCTAATATAGATACTAAAGAAGAATTTAATAAAAGACTTTCTGAACAAAAACGTTTAATAAAAGAAATGTTTAATGATGAAATAAAAGTAATTGATGGAGAGTATATTCCTTCTATATATTATAGTAAAATAAAAGGTCATGAAAAAGATAAGGAAGGCGGGGAAAGATGTCATATCTGCTACAAAATGCGTTTAGAAGAAACTGCAAAATTTGCTAAAGAAAATAACTTTGATTACTTTACTACTACTTTATCAGTAAGTCCTTATAAGAATGCAAAAGTATTAAATTTACTTGGTGAAGAACTTGAAAAAGAGTATAACATTAAGTACTTATATGCTGATTTTAAAAAGAAAGATGGGTATAAAAAATCAGTTATGTATTCTAAAGAATATAACTTATATAGACAGGATTACTGTGGATGTGTTTACTCTAAAATAGATAGGGAGGAATAAAAATGAATGTATTAATAAGTGCAGGGGGTACTGGAGGTCATATTTATCCTGCGATTAGTATAATTAATAAAATAAAAGAAAAAGAACCTAATAGTAAGTTTTTATATATAGGTACTACTAACAGAATGGAAAAAGATATAATACCTAATTTAGGTATTGATTATATAGGTATTAAAATAAGAGGTGTAAGTAAAAATCCAGTTAAATTAATGAAATTTTTATATTATAACTTAAAAGAAGAAAAACACCTAGAAAAAGTAATTAAAGATTTTAAACCAGATATCGCTATTGGAGTAGGAGGCTATGTTACAGTACCTGTTATAATTGCATCACATAAAATGGGAGTTAAAACTGTATTACACGAACAAAATAGTATACCTGGTAAAGCTAATTTATTTTTAAGTAAATATGCTGATTTAATATGTACTTCTATGGAAACTTCTAATAAATATTTTAAACATAAAAATATAGTTTATACAGGTAATCCTAAAGGAGAGGAAGCATTAAATACAAAGAAAGCTAACAAAAAAGATTATGGTTTATCACTAGATAAAAAGTTAGTGTTAATTACTACAGGATCTCTTGGTGCTAGTACAGTAAATAATAAGATAAAAGATTGTATAAATGACTTTTCAAAGAAAAATTATGAAGTATTACTAGTAACAGGTAAAGATTCTTTTGATGAAATGAAGAAATATACTAAAAAAAATGTTATAATAGTACCATACATAGATAACTTAAGTGAAGTTTTAAAAGTAACAGATCTTATTATTACAAGAGCAGGTGCTACTATAATATCTGAAATTACTACTATAGGTATTCCATCTATTATTATTCCATCTCCATATGTAGCAAATAATCATCAAGAAATAAATGCTAAAGATATAGAAGAAAGTGATGCAGGTATAGTAATTAAAGAAAAAGATTTAACTAAAGAACTTTTACTTAATTCTATAGATAAAATATTAAATGATGAAAAAGAATATAAAAAATTAATAAAAAATAGTAAAAAACTAGGCACTCCTCATAGTGCTACTAAAATATATGAGGAAATAAAAAAATTATAGAGTAGGTGAACTTATGAAAAACATGATAACTTTTATAACAGATAATTCTATCGGAGAATATAAAGAAAATATTTCTTTTAAAACTCTTACTACTTATAAAACTGGAGGAATAGCAAAATTAGTTGTTTATCCAGAAAATATTATTAAATTACAAGAATTATTAAAATATTTAAAAAATAATAATATAGAGTATAAAATATTTGGTAATGGTTCTAATATATTAGCAAGTGATAATACTTATAATGGAGTTATAATAAAGCTAGATAAATTAAATAAAATGACTAATGATAATGGAGTAGTTTATGTAGAATCTGGTTATAAATTAGTATGTTTAGCAAATGAAATGTGTAAAGAAGGATATACTGGTTTAGAATTTGCTTGTGGTATTCCTGGTACTATCGGGGGTGCTATATACATGAATGCTGGAGCATATCTAACTGATATAGGTTCTATTATTAAAGAAGTTACTGTTTTAGATGAAAACTATAATATAAAAAAATTAGAAAATAAAGACTTAGATTTAGGATATAGACACTCTATATTTATGAGTAAAAAATATATTATATTAAGTGCTATATTAAAGTTAGAAAAAGATGATAAAGAAGAAATAAAAGCCTTAATAAATGAAAGAAAAGAAAGAAGACAAAGTACTCAGCCCTTAGAATATCCTTCAGCAGGTTCTGTATTTCGTAATCCAAAAGATATGTATGCAGGTAAATTAATCGAAGATTTAGGTCTAAAAGGTTTTACAATTGGGGGAGCAAAAGTTTCTGAAAAACATGCTAATTTTATAGTTAATAATGGTAATGCCACTAGTAGTGATATAAAAAATGTAATAGATAAAGTAAAACAATTAGTTTATGAAAACTATAATATAGAGTTAAAAGAAGAACAAGAAATGTTTAATTGGGAGTAAAATATGCCTAAAAAGAATAAAAAGAAATTAAAAAAGAAAGTATTAGTTTTATTTATTATTTTTATAGTTTTAATATTAGGTTTAATTTATTATTTAGTATTTCCTCAAAATATAACTAATATTTATATAAAAGGTAATAACTATTTAACTGATTACAACATAATAAAAATTGCTAAATTAGATAATTATCCTAATACATTTAAGATGACTAGTAAAAAAATAGAAAATAATTTATTAGAGTCTCCTTATATAAAAGAAGTAAAAGTAAAAAAGAAGTTCTTTTATATAGTAGATATAACCCTAGAAGAAAATAAAATATTATTTATTAGATTAGATACAAATAAGTTAGTATTTTCTGATTATAGTGAAATAGATTATGATGAAGAAGTATTAGTTGCACCTTACTTACTTAATTATGTACCTAATACTAAATATGAAACTTTAATAAAAAAGATGTCTAAAATAGATAGTAGTGTAATAAATAAAATATCAGAAATAAAATATGATCCTAATGATTATGATGAAGATAGATTTTTACTTTATATGAATGATTCTAATAAAGTATATGTAACACTAACTAAATTTGATTTATTAAATAAATATAATGATGCAGTAAAAGAATTAGAGGGTAAAACAGGTACTTTATACTTAGATTCAGGTAATTATTTTAAGATAGAAAAATAAAATGAACTACCTAGTAATTCTCAGTAGTTTAAAAAGGAAATAGTTAAAAAATAAAAGGAGAAAAACATATGGAAATAAGTAAAATAAAAAAAGCATTAATAGAACAAAAAAATATGAATTTATCTGGTAATTTATATCATAAAACACAAATAGATTTTGCATATAATACTAATCACATGGAAGGATCTACAATTACACCAGATGAAACAGCAAGTATATATGACACTGGGACTATTTTAACAAGTAGTGATAAAGTTATAGTATTAAAAGATGCTACTGAAACAAAAAATCATTTTACATTGTTTAAATATATGTTAGACACAATTGAAGATAAATTATCTGAAGATATGATTAAAAAATTTCATTTTATTTTAAAAGAAGGAACTTTAACAGATAGTGAAAAAGAGTGGTTTAATATCGGTGACTATAAAAAAAGAAAAAACTTTGTAGGTAATATTACAACTACACTTCCCAAAGATGTTAAAAAAGAAATGGATGATTTATTAAGTTGGTATGAAAAACTTCCTACAAAGAAAATTGAAGATATTATTGAATTTCATGTTAGATTTGAAAAAATTCATCCATTTCAAGACGGAAATGGGAGAGTGGGAAGAATAATTATGTTTAGAGAATGTTTATACAATGATATAATGCCATTCTTTATAGAGGAAAGAAATAAAGATTTTTATCTTAGAGGTATTAAAGAATATCAAACAAATAATGAAAAAACTTATTTAATTGATACTTGTTTAAACAGTCAAGATAATTATGAAAAACTAGTTAATTACTTTTTAGAAGAAGATAATAATTAATTATATGATATTGATGGTTAATATGGAAGAGTTAAAAAAAGAAATAGAAAAAATAGAGAAAAGAAATAAAAAAGTAGAAATGGATAAAGCGTGGGAAACAAGCCTTACTAGAAGAGTTTGTATAATGATACTAACTTATCTAGTAGTAGTTATATACTCTTATTTAATAAAAAAATATGATAATATTTTATTAAGTTCATTAGTTCCTGTAATTGGTTTTACATTATCTGCATTATCAATAAAATTTATTAGAAAATTTTGGGAAAGAAAAATTAATAGTGATAGAAAATAAGTATATTAATCTAATATTACTAAATAAATATAAAGTTAGTAAAAGAATTAGAGAGTAAAACAGGTACTTTATATTTAGATTCAGGTAATTATTTTAAGATAGAGAAATAAAATGACTATCTAGTAATTCTCGGTAGTTCAAAAAGAAGATAGCAACTATTTCCTTTTTAGAAATAGTTAAGAAAAGAAAATGAAGAACCGTATATAAATAAGTAAAATAAAAAATATAGTTAATTTATTGACTGTTATTAATTTTTATGGTATTTTATATATAAATGCAAAGACAAAGGACATGATTATTAAATCCCTTATTATAGAAAGTTAATGATGATGGAAATTTAACATAATA
>CAYSEZ010000028.1:0-10930 GCA_964430375.1 uncultured Mycoplasma sp.
ACAAAATTAAAAAGAATCTAACTATAATTTAAAAAATTAAGATTCTTTTCCAATTACTTTATGTAAATTTAATAACCATACCTAACTATATCAAACTTAACATTATTTACAGTCCTAGATGGCGCCTTTGCTTTTTCACTAGTCTTAAGTAAATCAATAACACCATCACCAACTCCTCTATCAAGTACAATCGCATACATTCCATTTGGATCATAAGCATCTACATTAATACGAATAATAGTTCCACATGGAAGAGTTTTTGAAGCAGCAACTATCCTAACAGTACCATATTCCTTATCCTCATAATAAATATTACCATTTCTAGCATCCTGCCCATTACAACCAAGATGTCCACCACAACCAGCACAATCAGGCCCATAATGAGTTAACTTACCATAAAAACTAGTTGGATAATACTTACTGTTTGTAGCAGCTAAACTCATACTACTATATAAAACCGGAGATAAAACTTTCTCATTAAGTTCTTCATAACTACTTAATAACTCATCATCATCTAATGCTTTTTCCAAATTACTATTATATACTAAAACACTTTCACTATCACTACTTAATACTATAAAAGATGAAATACCAAGCATAACAAAAATAACACCAAAAACGTATAAAAACACAGAAAAAAACCTATTAAATTTACTAAAATTAAACTTACTTTTTACTTTTTTTAACTTAAGTTTTCGCATTAATTAAACACCTCGTCTATAATAAGCTTACCAAAATTATAGCTTTATGTCAAATATCCTCATCACATTATCAGTTGTAACACTTTCTACTTCATTAATAGAAATACCTTTTAACTCACTTAAATAATTAGCAATAAGTCTTACATTACAAGGCTCATTTACCTTTCCTCTTATCGGAGATAAATATGGACTATCTGTCTCAAATACTATTGAAGACAAAGGAATATTACAAACCACATCTTTTAAATTACTATTATGAAACATAAGAACTCCCCCTATCCCTAAACAAAAACCAAGTTCTATAAACTTATTAGCCATCTCTAAACTACCAGAAAAACAATGAATTACACCCTTTACCTTATACTTTTTAAGAATTTCATAAGTATCATTCATCGCATCCCTAGTATGTATAACAACAGGAATACCTAACCTCTCTGCTAACTTAAGTTGTTTTTCAAATAAAACTATCTGTTTATCTCTATCATCCTTACCATAATGATAATCAAGTCCTATCTCTCCAATAGCAATAACTTTATCATTACTTATAATATCATTTTCTAGACTTTCTAAATCATCATCACTTATTTCATTACAAAACTCTGGATGAAACCCCAAAGTAGAATACACATTAGAATACTTTGAAGATAAAATAACATTCTCATAATTACTTTCCTTATCACACCCTCCAAGTATTAAATAATTAACTCCTACTTTTATAGCACTATTAATAACCTTATCTATATCATCAAAATCACTTTTTAATAAATGTAAATGCGTATCAACTAACATATTTATCCCTCCATAACTAATTATACATCAAAATAAAAAGATACACAAAGTATCATTTACTAAACTTATAACTTACAAAATATGCAAGTAATATAATTAAATAAACTATATCAACTACACTAGGGCCTGATATAATTAATTCAATCATTAATACTACAAAAATAATACACAGAACTTCTTTTATTCTAATTTTAGAAAACATATAAATTCTCCTTTTTATTTTTTAGTACCACAAATTAATTATAAACTATTAATAAAAAAAATAAATAAAAAAAAGACATAAACATATAAATTTACATCTAATTTTACACTATTTTTCAATTCTTTTAAATAAAACCTCTGGAGTACCTACCTCATAAGATACTTCTTTATAAATGTTATCAAAAGAATTATCACTAATATTTAATTGTTCTAATATCTTTGATGATATCTCCGGTATAAAAGGTTGTAAAAGTATTGCACTTACTCTAATTGAATCAAGTAAATTATATAACACAGTTTCTAACCTATCATAATTATCCATATCTTTAGCAAGAACCCAAGGAGTAGTATCATCTATATACTTATTAGACTTTCTAAGTAAAGAAAATATCTCTTCTATTGCAAGATTAACTTCTAAATTATCCATTTTTAAATCAAATTTATTTAAAAGTTCCTCTTTTGTCTTAACTAAATCATTATCAATATCTAAAACTATCTTTTTATTTTCTACTTTACCATTAAAATACTTATTAGCCATAGTAATAGAACGATTAACTAAATTACCAAGAACATTAGCTAAATCAGAATTAATTCTATTAACAAGAGCCTCCTCTGAAAAATTTCCATCACTACCAAAAGGTACTTCTCTTAAAGCAAAATATCTTACTGCATCTACTCCATATAAAGAAATATATTCTCTAGGATCTTTATAATTACCTAAACTTTTACTTATCTTACCACCATCTACAATAAGCCATCCGTGTCCAAATACTCTAGATGGAAGTTCTAACCCTAAAGCCATTAACATAATAGGCCAAACAATAGTATGAAAACGAACTATTTCTTTTCCAACAATATGTAAATCACAAGGCCAATATTTCTTAAACAAACTATCATCTGAAGTTAAATATCCAAGTGAAGTTATATAATTACTAAGAGCATCTACCCATACATAAATAACATGTTTTTCATCGAAAGTTACAGGAATTCCCCATTTAAAAGAAGTCCTAGAAACACATAAATCCTGTAGACCGGGCTTAATAAAATTATTAATCATCTCATTTTTACGAGTAACAGGCTCTATAAAATGAGGATGAGATTCTAAATACTCTACCAACCTATCTTGATATTTAGATAACTTAAAAAAATATGCCTCTTCACTTACTTTATGTACATCCCTATGACAATCAGGACACTTACCATCTTCATCAAGTTGAGACTCTGTCCAAAAAGATTCACAAGGAGTACAATATAAACCCTCATAAGTTCCCTTATAAATATCACCTTGATTATATAACTTTTCAAAAATCTTTTGAACTATTTCCACGTGATAACTATCAGTAGTTCTAATAAACTTATCATAAGTAATACCAAGACTTTTCCATAAATCCTTTGCATTATCTACAATCTTATCAACATACTCTTTAGGACTAACTCCAGCATTTTCTGCTTTCTTTTCAATTTTCTGACCGTGCTCATCAGTACCAGTTTGAAAAAAAACATCATATCCTTTTAATCTCTTATATCTAGCAATAGAATCTGCAATTATTGTAGTATAACAATGCCCAATATGAAAATAATCAGATGGATAATATATCGGAGTAGTAATATAAAACTTTTCTTTCATCAAATCACCCTTTCACAAATAAAGAAATATTTTTAATAAAACACTATTAAAAACACCTTAAATATGTAAAAAGTATAACACAATAAAAACTATTCTTCAATATATTTTCCTAAAAATTTAGCAGCAATACTAGCGGTCTTAACAGCAAAATCATCCACTCTTTTATCCTTAGACAAAATTATAACAGCACCAACCACATCACCTCTAGTAACTATTGGAGCAATCACATAACTAACTACTTCAGTTTTATTAGAAATCAAATTAATCTCCTCAAAATCATAACAAGTCAAAACTTCTCTATTTTGAATAATCTCATCTAATGTTGAAGAAATAAATCCATTTAAATAACTTCTCTTTAAATTACCAGCAACCGCAACAAACTTATCTCTGTCTACAATCATAATATTGCCGTTAATTGAAGGATAGACAGAATCAACATATGCTCTATAAAAACTATCTAAATTAGAAAAAGGCGAATACTTCTTTAAAACAATATTTTCACTATCTAAAAAAAATTCAACGCTTTCTCCATCGCGAAGACGTAAAGATTTTCTTATCTCTTTAGGAATTACAACTCTACCTAAATCATCAATTCTTCTAATAACACCAGTACTTTTCATATCATTTCTCCTTTGCTATAATTATTTTCCCTTTTATTATTCTTTTTATACCTTTTTAGTATAGATACTTACATATCTATTATAATATTTTTATACACCATTTTTTACTGGTAAATTTTTCCAATAAAAAAACAATTGGTTAATAAATAAGCACAGAAAAAAGATGCATCTACATCTTTTCTAATAATCTATTAAAATAAATTAAATAATGCTCTTTTAGCTTACTTTTAGGTAACCTTATACTTAATTTATCATCTTTATAAGAAAACTCAAAATAACTACAAATACTAATCGAAGTACAAAACAAATCTTCATATGAAATAGATAATGATTTTTCTTTTGTAAAAATTACCTCTACATATATATTATTATCTAAAATTTTAAGAACACCTTGTTTTTTTGCAAATTTTTCAAATAATTCTTGATTTAAATATATAAACATATCCTCATCAATAACTCCAAACCTATCTTCAAGTGTCTTTTTAACCTCATCTAACTTAGCAAAAGAATCAACAGTATTTATTAACTTATGTATCTCAATCTTAAGTTCATCTTCCTTAACATAAGAATCTTTTATATGATTATTAATATTAATATCTATATTATTAGTAAATACCTCATCAAGAGAATTATCTTCTATTCCCTTTAACTTATTAATTTCTACCTCAAGCATCTTCATATATAAATCAATTCCAACAGAATCGATAAAACCAGCCTGCTCACTACCTAAAATATCTCCAGAACCTCTAATAGATAAATCACGGGCAGCAATTGAAAAACCACTTCCAAGTTCAGTAAACTCACGTATTACTTTTAATCTCTTTACCGAATTTTCAGATAAAACCTTATTCTTTTCATACATTAAATAAGCATAAGCAGTCCTCTCACTTCTTCCAACTCTACCCCTTATCTGATAAAGTTGTGCAAGTCCAAACCTATCTGCATCCAAAATAATTAAACTATTAACATTAGGTATATCAACCCCAGTTTCAATAATAGTAGTACATACTAAAATATCATACTTTCCATTAACAAAATCTTCCATCCTATTTTCAAGTTCCTCTTTAGACATCTGTCCATGTGCAAAAACAACCGAAGCATCAGGAACAAGTCTACTAATTAACCTAGCCTTATCCTCAATATCAAAAACTCTATTATAAAGAATAAAAACTTGTCCATTACGAGATAACTCTTTATATATTACATTTCTAATTACAGAATTATCAAAAGGTACAACATACGTCTGAATAGGCTTCCTATTCTTCGGAGGAGTCTCAATTAAAGATAAACTCTTAATACCAAACATAGCCATCTGTAAAGTACGAGGAATAGGCGTCGCAGTTAAAGTTAAAACATCAATATTAGACTTATACTCCTTAAGTTTTTCCTTATGACTTACACCAAAACGTTGCTCCTCATCTATAATCAAAAGTCCTAAATTACAAGGTTTAATATCACTACTAAGCAAACGATGTGTCCCAATAACAAAGTCAATTTTACCATCTTCTAACTTACTCAAAATATCCCTAGTTTCACGAACACTAGTAAACCTATTTAAAAGACCAATATTAATAGGAAAATCCTTAAACCTCTCTAAAGCATTTTCATACTGTTGCTTAGATAAAAGCGTTGTAGGACATAAATACAAAACCTGTTTACCATCATTTATTGCTTTAAATGCAGCACGAAATGCAACCTCTGTTTTACCATAACCTACATCTCCACAAAGTATCCTATCCATCGGAGCATCACTTTCCATATCAGCCTTAATTTCAGAAGTAGCCCTAAGTTGATCAGCAGTTTCCTCATACATAAACTTACTTTCAAACAAAATTTGATTTTCATCATCCTTACTAAATGCAAACCCATTCTTTAACTTTCTTTCAGCCTGAACACGAAGTAACCTAGAAGCCTCATACTTAATTTTTTCTCTAACCCTAGCCTTTGTTTTTTCCCAAGAAGAAGAATTTAAAGCATTTATCTTCGGTACATAACCGTCCTTTCCAGAATATTTAGAAACCAAATCAATCTTAGACACAGGAATATAAAGTTTATCCCCCTTATCATATAAAATCTCTAAATAATCACCAAGAACTCCGCCCTTACTCAAAGTCTTAAGACCATTATAAATACCAATTCCATAAGTAATATGAACAACATAATCTCCAACTTCAAGTTTATTTAAATCCCTAATACGTGTAGAATACTTAAAACTAGACTGTTTCCCTTTAACTTTAACCTTCCTATTAAATAACTCATATTCAGATAAAATAACATAATTAGAAATAGTAAAACCACTAGAAATATTCTTATTTATAATATTTATTTTTCCATCAAATATTTCATTTTCATTAGTTAAAACATAAGGTAAATCTATCATAGAAACAAACTTATTAACACTTATTGTTGATAAACAAATAACAACAGTTTTATTAAGAGTAATACATTCTTTTAAATAGCTATTAATTAAAGAAAAATCCTCGCCAAACTTACTTATCTCTTTAGAATTAAAATCCACATATGAAGTTACCTTAATCGAAGTTAAAACACTATCAAAATCTAAATAACACAAATAATCATCACATAAAATGTCATTTAAATCAAAAAAATTTCTTTCTACATCCCCATATTCCAAAAACTCATTAACCATACCCATATATGAAGTATTAATCTGTTCATAATCCTTAAAAACTACAATAGGGTTATCAAGATAAGACAAAATACTACAATAAGAAGAAGAAACTTCCTCATTAAAAGGTAAAATATCTTTTTCCAAAACATTACCAAGTGACCTTTGACTAGTTGCATCAAAATACCTAATCGAAGATATTTCATCACCAAAAAACTCAATTCTAATAGGATTTTCATCATTAATAACAAAAACATCAACAATAAAACCACGTACAGCCATCTCACCAGTCCTAGTAACAATAGCCTCACGCTCATAACCTAAATCAGAAAGTTTAGAAATAAATTCATCATACGATAAACTTTCCCCAACCTTTAACTTAATTTTCCTATCTTCATAATCACCCCTAGAAGGTAAATACTTCAAATATCCAGTAGTATCAGTAATAACAACCTGCTTATTATCATTAACCAAACTATTTAAAACATCAAGCCTTTCACTAAGAAGTTCATTACTCTTAACCATTTTCTTAAAAAATAACTCATCTTCTTGAAATAACAAAGTAGGAACATAATTACTTACTTTAGAATAAAGTTTATTTGCATCATATAAAGTCGGAGTAACAATTAAAATACCTCGATTATAAGTTTCATATAACTTTTTTAAATAAAATGCAAAAAGCTCATCAGTCATATTAAGTAAACCCATGCCCTTTTCATACTTAAAATCTAAAATCTTATCAAAAAAATTCATAATACCACCCTAATTATACTTACTCATTAATACTTCAAAATCACATTTAACATAATCAGATAAAATTCTATTAGTAATATCAAACAAACTATTAAGTTCTTCATTTTCATTACTATTAAACTTACCAAGTACATAATCTTTAGTATCAACACTTTTATCATTAGATATACCTATCTTTAATCTTTTATAACAAGAAGTCCCTAAATTATCCTCAATATTTCTAAGACCATTATGTCCCCCACAAGATCCCTTATACTTAAGCTTAACTTTCAAAAAATCCATATCAAGATCATCACTAATAACTAAAATATCATTAATATCAATCTTATAAAAATTAACAAAATCCCTAACAACAGTACCAGATAAGTTCATATAAGATAAAGGTTTTAAAAGCAAAACACTCTCTCCATCAATATTTAAAACCTCGTATAAACCATTAAACTTTTCCCTATTTATATTTATACCATACTTACTAGCAAAACTATCAAGCACTAAAAAACCCATATTATGTCTAGTATATTCATACTCCTTACCAGGATTACCTAAACCTACAATTAACTTCATAAAACACCTTCATCCAAAAAAACATCTATAATCTTTGCATCATCTAATTCAACTTTATATGACCTTGTAAATAAATCAACAGATACTACCTTTCCACTATTCCCATTAGTAGTAACTATATCACCAACTTTAGGTAACCCTTCCTTATATTCATCATACAAATCATTTTCATATTGTAAACAACACATAAGTCTTCCACAAACACCATTAATTTTTTGAGGATTAAGAGCAAGATTTTGATTTTTAGCCATATTTATAGAAACACTATTCATATTTTCAAGAAAAGAATAACAACAAAGCTTAAGACCACATTGACCATATCCTCCAATTTCCTTAGCCTTATCTCTAATTCCTATTTGCCTAAGTTCAATTCTAGTTTTATAAATACTAGCAAGCCTTTTAGCAAGTTCCCTAAAATCAATTCTTTCATCTGCTAAAAAATTAAACAATAACTGTTTTCTATCAAAAGACCAAAAAGCATTCAAAATATGCATTTCAAGACCTAACTCAGCCACAAGCAACTCTGCATCTCTAATTGCTTGCTTAGCAAATTCCATATTTTTTTCATTAATTGAAATATCCTTATCAGTTGCAACCCTTATAACATTCGTAATTTCCAAATTAAGTTTTTCAGAATCAACACTAATCAAATCAGTTACAACTTTACCAAATTGTTCTCCCCTCTCGGTTTCCACAATAACATAAATATCCTTAATTAAATCAAACCCGTTAGGATTAAAATAATAAATTTTATTAGAATCATAAAAACTAACACCAACTACCTCAATCATTACTATCACCACCACAACTAATAATAAAACTATCTATAAATAAATCAACATTTACATTATATTTAATATCCAAAATAAATCTATTTATAACATCAATTTTGTTTATTATATCACTAATAGAATTTTTTTGCACTATTTTTTTCTTAATATCTAAAAAAGAAGTATCATAAGATTTATTATAAAAAAGCCTTAAAATATCATAATAAAAATATAAACCATACTCTAAATAAAGTTTAAAACAAGAAGTATCAACATAATTATTTTTATACGCAATCATTGATGTACCAATATCTTCTAAAGATTCATAAAAAGAAACAATTTTTTTACTATACTCATCATAAAAAGTATCCAAATCAGAAGAACAATAAACACTAAATATATTCTTAATATCAAATTCAGCATTTAAAGAAATAATCTGACATCTAGACACAATCGTAGTCATAACACTATTTATATTACTAGTAAGAAGTATCGCTATAATACCTTCACTAGGTTCCTCTAAAAACTTCAAAATAGCATTTGCAGAACTCTTATTAAGCAAACTAGCATTTTTAATTATATAAATTTTATACTTACCCAAAACAGGTTTAGTAGAAAAAAGTTTTTGTAAATCAAGCATTTGCTCTTTCTTAATTTCATTAACTTCATTATCAATAACAACAATATCTAAATAATTACCATCATCAATACTTTTACAAATATTACAAGAAGAACAATTTATACTATTAGTATAAGAAAAATCACACAAAAAATACTTTGCCATTGATATTGCCAAATCATACCCATAAGATAAATTATGAGTTTCAACTAAATATGCGTGAGAAACCTTATTATTTTTCTTTACTTTTGTAACAAAATTATAAAAAGATTCCTGCTTTTCCTTATAAACATCAAGCATAACTTCCTCCTATATACAAATAAAAATTAATAAAATAGTAACTAATCCAGGCATTCCAAGTAAACCAACTACTAAAATAGAAAATATATTAATAGGAATAACCAAATTAAATGAAGTTGCAATTAAATTATATAAATAAATAACAAAAGGAGCCACAACAAAAGATTTAACTAACTTAAAACAATTTTTCATCTAATCACCAATTAAATATATGATTTAAACCTAAACTATAAAACCTCTTTTCTATTATTTAAAGCAGATAACAAAGTAAGACTATCAACATAATCCATATCTGCTCCAATAGGAATACCACTAGCTAAACGAGTAACAGTAACATCCATACCTTCCAAAATTCTTTTAATATACAAAGCCGTAGTATCAGCTTCAATTCCAGTTTTAATAGCAAGAATAACTTCAGCAATAGTTCCTTCCTTTATTCTATTAACCATTTCCTTAATGCATATATCATCCGGCCCTATATCATCAAGCGGAGAAATAAGTCCACCAAGAACATGATAATATCCATCAAATACACCCATTTTTTCAAACAAAAATACATCTTTAGAATCTTGAACTACAACTAGAACTTTATTATTTCTAGTATTATCTCTGCATATCAAACAAACATCATCATCACACAAAGTTCCACACACCTTACAATGCTTAATATTAGATTTAACACTTACTATATTTTCACTAAAAGAAAGTGCATCATCCATAGAAAAATTCATAACAGAAAATGCAAGCCTTATCGCAGTTTTCTCCCCAATACCAGGTAATTTTTTAAAAGATTCAATTAAATTGTTTAAACTAGTTGGATAAAACATGCTACATCAAACCTGGCATCATATTAGAATACTTACTCATCTTTTGCTCTGTCATCTTATCAACTTTTCTAAAAGCATCATTAATAGCAACCACTATCATATCAGAAAGCATAGATAAATCATCTAACAAATCCTTAGCCTCATCACTTATCTTAATAGATAAAACTTCCTTTTTACCATTTACAATAACAGTTACCAAAGAAGAAACACCTTCAAATACAGTAGCATCAATTTCATTTTTAATTTTAAGCATATCCTTTTGCATAGATTGTGCTTGCTTCATTATAGATTGTAAATTCATATTAATTCTCGAGTAGACAAAACTCGAATACACCTCTCTTTCATTTATTAATAACGTAATGATAACAAAATACATACCATTACAAATTATATTGTGTCCTTCAATAAATAGTATAACATAAAACTAAAATAAAACCACAAAAAATTTAAAAATCGCAATTCAAATTCTTTGTCAATAAAATTCCAAAAAATGTTGTGCATTTCCAAAATTTTACAGTAAACAATTAATT
>CAYSEZ010000029.1:0-10881 GCA_964430375.1 uncultured Mycoplasma sp.
TCATTCATAAAATTACCTCCATATACTTAATACACCTTAATAGCAATAAATACAAGTCTTGAAAAAAATGCAATTTTGTGATAATATAAAGACAGAAAAAAAGAAGGAATAACTAGAAAATTCCTTCTTTATTTATTATATAATAATCTACAAATTGTAATTTATCATTTTATTTTATTTAAAGTTTTCATTACCTTAAATATCATATTAAATAATTTTGTAGTAGCATTTTCTTTTCCAACACTTTCATACTTGTTATACCAAAGCATAGCAGTAAAAACCCCTTTATTATTTGTAGCATAATCATAAAAAGTATAACACATATTTTTAAGAGCATCATATCCTACTACTCCAATAGCAGAATCAAGCATTTTTTCTTCAAATAAGAGTATTTACAAATAGTATATCTTAATCTTTTTGTTTTCACCTTTTATATAATTTCAAAAAATATATTAATATTAATATTACAAAATCCACAAACTCTTTTACATTTCTTCCAAATAACTATTTTCAAAATTTCTTAAAATATCCTGCATCAGCAAATTCATAATTATTATTTTCATTTTTCAATAACTCTTCTGGAAGATTTATCATACACATTGAACCAAATAACATTGTTATTATTCCGATAGTAACATCTGTCAAAGTTAATCCATTATGAAAATACCAAACTGCTAAAAATATTCCAATAGGCAACTGTGCAAAATATGCTGTAATAGAACCTGGTCCATATATGGTTTTCTTGCCTTGATTTTTGAATTGTTTTTTCATTCTTATTCCTATTATCGTATGCATAACAGCCTCCATAAAATCAAATGCCATCACACCAAAAGCGACTGCTTTTCCTACTTTTAAAAAGACTAAACTACAGAAAAATATTTCAGCAATAAAATTAGTTAGCATATCAGTTAATTGATTCATTGGATATTTATGCAATAGTTTTTCATCTGTAATACCTTTATTTATATTATATGCATAATGAAAACCTCCTGGTATAATCCATTCTTCTATAACATGTAGCGGAAGAATTATTGCATTTAATGCAACTATTTTCATTGGAATAGTCCATATATTTCTATTTTTAATCAACAATATTGTCATTATAATTCCTATTATACACATTACATATATCCAAATTTTACCACACCATTTTTTCATTATATCAATCTCCCTTACAAATTACTATTTATCTTTTTCATATTTATAATACTTAATATTATATCTATCTAAATCCTCTATAGTTATTGTACCATACTTTAAAGCATCACTTACTTTTTCTTCATAACCATTTTCATATTCTACAATAACATATTCATTTTTAATACAATTCCAATAATAAGTATAATCATTATCTTCGTAAAAACTTTCTAATGCTTCATCACAAGCAAAATCTTTTATATCTTTTGAAGTATCTTTAATATTTAGAACTTTACCAATATTTATTTTTACACTAGAGCAAGCAAGTTTTAATCCTTTTCTTTTAATTTGCGGAGTGCTATATTCTGCACAATTATATGTATCATAGAATATTCCTCTGTAAACATTACCACCATCATTTCCTATAGCAAACAATGGTCTATTAATTGTAAAAATACAAACTATATCAATTACAACTAATAAAACTATAGAACCAATTACCCCTAGAGTTATTTTAATCCATTTTTTCATTTTTTCATTTTTTCCTCCATATAACTATATTTTATCATAAAAATACAATTTATCTTTCTATCTTTTTAATAAATAAATAATATATTAATAAACAAAGTATTATATAATCATAAAACCTTAATCTATCAAATAAAACTATTGTAATAATTATTGACACTAATATAATTCCCACACTTATAACTTTAGCTAATATTCCTTTTTCTTTTGTTATCCAAGTAAAATAAGCAAATATCGGAGAACAAAACGCAAATAAAGTCCATCCAATTATAAAGGTAGTGTTATAAATACCATTTGTAATAAATGAAGTAAAATAATAAGTTATAAGCATTCCAATACAAAATGGCAATATATTTTTCATTGCTTGTTTTTTACTCTTACTATATATAGAAATTAATGTTCCAAATAATATCCATATCATCATACCTGAAAATAAATTACCTAAATTTGTAGAATATATATCTAATAATCTACTTATTACTCCAAGTATAAGTCCTATAAAAAACATAGTTATAGGATTTAATATACTTTTACTATTTTTATCCATAACAACTCCTCCATATAACTATATTTTATCATAAAATTATCTATAAAAATATAATTTAACTTATTCTTTTAATTCAAAATCTAATTTTTTAATTATTTTCATACTTTATATAATCAATATTATAATTATCTAAATCATCTATAGTTATATATCCATTATTTAAAGCATCACTAACTGTAACCTCTATACCATTTTTGAATTTTACAATAACATAATTATTCTTAGTACATTCAAAATAATAAGTATAATTATAATCTTTATAAAAATAATTCAATATGTAATCACAAGTAAAATTTTTATCATTTTTTGATTTATCAATAATTTCAACTATTGTATCACCTGCTTCTATCGCAGTTGGACAATTGAATTTTGTGCCCTTTAACTTAATCGCAGGTACACTATAATCTTCACAAACATAGGTATCATAAAAAACACCTTTATAAACATTAGAATTAGCAGTTTTTACCCCAAATAGTGGTCTTTCAATATTATAAATACAAAGTATATCAACTGCAAATAATGGCGTTATTAATACTATAATAATTATAACTATTCTAAATATTTTATTATTATTTTTAATTTTTTTACCTGCATAATTAATAGTATTTAAAATATTTTCTTCAAATTTTTCTTGATAATTATCTTTTTCTAACCTTTCACCACTTAATAATTCATTAATAGAAATATCTAGAACCTCACATAAAGGCTTCATTAAAGACAAGTCAGGCATACCTCTACCATTTTCCCATTTAGAAATAGTTTTATCAGAAACTAAAAGCTTATCTGCTAATTCTTGTTGAGTCATATTTTTTTCTTTACGAAGTTTTAAAATAAACTTACCAATTTTTTCTTGATTCATAAAGTTTCCTCCTCATAAACATTATAATATAAATTTATTAAATTTAACTATACTATCCGTAGAGAAAACTAATTTTTACCTAAAACACACTTTATTATAATATTTTCTATTAAAGTAATATCATCTTTACAATTATTATTAACCCACTCTTTTATTATAGAAATAATACCATTTATATAAAAAGTTAATAAATAATCTTTTTCTTCTACTTCAAATCTATCTAAAATAGGTATTAAAATATTTGTTTTTAAATGATTATATTTAGATGAAGTTTTCATAACACTAGGATTATTAAAAGATGCATTAAATATTTTTCTATTATCTTTTATAAAAGTTAAATATGGAGTTAAATATCTCTTTTCTATTAATATTAAATCATCAAGAGAACTATTTTTTATTTTATCTTTAAAAACCATTAAATCTTTATCAAAGTAATTTATAAACTTTTCATTTACATAATTAAGTGTTTCTTCTACTAAATCATTTATATTTTCATAATGCAAATAAAAAGTTGATCTATTTAATCCTGCTTTTTTACATATTTCTTTTACCGTGATATATTCTATATCTTTTTCTTCTAATAAATAAAGTAATGCTTCATCAAAAAAAGATGCAGTACTAAAATATTTACTTTCATTTTTATTCATATTACCACATCCTCATATATTATTTTTCTATTATTTCATTAGCAAGTTTAATTATGTCACTAGCATATTTTTCCTTACTATACTTCAGTATTTTCTTATATAAAGAATAATTAATACTTACTCCAGTTATACCAATAACACCAATTACAATACCTAAAAACATATTATTATTACCAATAACATTCATAGATAGACACATACCTATTCCTAGAACAAGACTCATAATTATTCCATTAGTATAAACAAATATTTCAGCAGGAAGTTTTGCTTTTCTATCTAGTTTTTTAAGTGCAATTACTTTAGATTCATTTTTTACTGAATATTCATTTGCAATATGTTCTGCATATATTTTATCTGTATTCATATTTTCCTCCTTCAAATTAATTTTAATATATATAATATATATTTTGAAGGACAAAATTGAAAGAATGTGTCTATTTCATACATAATAATTAATATTCCTTATTAGTATATTTCTTTTCTAATTTTCTAACTTTTCCTAAAATTAAATTTAATTTATAATCATCTAACTCTGCAGTTTTAAAATTTATTGAGTCAAGTAATAATATTTCTTCTATACCTATCAAACCACTTTCATATAAATTAAATATATAGTTAATTTTTTTCATTAACTCATCATTATCTAAATACTTATCAAATTTATCTATTACTTCTAAATATATAAGTGTTGTTTTTCCTATTTCATATTTCATTAATAATTCTTTTAAACTATCTTCTAATTTTTTAGAATATGTTGTTGACGTATTAATAGAATCCTCATACCTCTTATATAATAATATTATTTTCTCATCTAAAGTAGAAAAACACACTTTTTTTAATATCTCTTGTTTTCTTTTTATATATTTCATTTTATCCAAATATGAAGTTCTAATATTTTCTAAAGTTTCATAAAATTCTATTATAGAAGCTTTATAATTAATTTTATCACTCATATAATCACTAGGTAAATTATATATCTTATAAAAAGCTTTTTTACACTTATATTTAAAATTTTCAAATTCATTATCAAACTCCATTTTACATAAAAGAATATTAGTAACAGAATTACATTTTTTTATTTCTGTTAAATAATCACTAGTTTTAAATTGAAAAGCAAAATGTAAACCCGTTAATAAATTATCTTCTAAAGTATTTGTTTTACCAACATCACGTTTAATATCTTCTATTTCAAGTATAATTGGATTCCTATATCGACCTAATTCATCAGAATCATTAAATTCATTAATAAATTTACTATTTTTTAAATACTCTATTAAAAAAGTTTGGGCATCATTTAACTCTTTTATCGTATTTTTATATAAATTAGAATCATATTTAGCCAATATATTTTTATATGCCTTATTTAAGTCTTCTCTAGTAAAATTTCTACTTAAATTTAATAATTTTAATGCTTTCTCCAAATTCATAATTATCCCTCCTTAAATTAGTCATATCTTACCACTTCATCTATAAAATGTCAAATAAGAAAACAAAAAAATAAAATTTGAAAATTAGCAAAATTGAGTACATACACGATTGGAAGTTTTTAAGCGACTTTCCTATTATACAAAAGAAAACTCCATTGCATAATAACAGAGTTCACATTTTACAACCGAGAGCATTATTACTCACACCACTTATTACGGCTTGAGTGCAGTTATTGGAAGAATATATATACCTGTTTCTTTATTTTTTACTACTGCTCCAAAATTACTCGTTATAATACACATAAATATTGGTTTTTTTATCATTTGATCATAAAATTTAAGTAAATTTTTAGAAGCTTCCTCGACTTGGTTATATCCTAGTTTTATTTCAATTGCAGCATATTCGCCATCAGCAAATTCTAATATAGAATCTACTTCTAAACCAGTAACATTATCTCTAAAATGATATAAATGTCCTCCTAGATGTTCTATATAAATTCTTAAATCTCTTTCTACTAACGCTTCAAATAAAAATCCAAATGTTTTTAAATCACTAATCAATTTAGTTGGTGTTAAATTAAGTAAACTAGAGGAAAGAGAAGGATCTACTAAATGTCTTTTCGGAGTTTTCCCAAGACGTTCTTTAGACCTATAATTTTCACTATATGCTTCATCTTTACATAGTATATTTAGCCTATCTAAAACATCTAAATAATCTTCTAAAGTAGTTCTACTTTTTATCAAATTTTCATCACTATCATTTTCTTTTATATCATTTAATAAAGCATTATTACTTACTATTGTAGATTCATTTCTTGCTAATGATTTAAGTAAAGTTCTCATTTTATTTTTATCTCTTTTTTTATCATCATTAATATCTTTATCAAGTATACTTTCTATATAACTTTTAGGAATTAATCCATAATTTTTAGGATTAGTTTTTAAATTACTGGGCCAGCCTCCTCGTATGATAAGTTCTGCAATTTCGTTAATATTTTTTTTATCTACTGTTTTATTTTTTTGAGTGCCATCACGCATTGCCATAAGTGATGCATCTCCAGTTGAATCACCCGATTCATATAAACTCATCGGATACATCTTTATTTTACCAATTCTACCTGCTCCAGAGTGATAAATTCTTTTTGATTTTTCATCATTTAAACTAGTAGAACAAGTAAGAATATATTTCCCAGTATTAGAATCCTCATCACATTTTCTTCTTGTTTTATCCCATACTTCAGGAACTAAATGCCACTCATCTATTAAAAGAGGAAGTTTTCCATCAAAAATTAAATCTAAATCAAGTTCTGCTTGTGCTTTAGTTTCTTCATTATCAAGATATTTAATAGTTTTTGCATGTCTAGAAGAAGTCCATGTCTTTCCACACCATTTAGGTCCTTCGACTGAAACTGCTCCAAAAGTGTCTAAATAGTCATCAATATTTTTATCTATTAATCTTTCAATATATTTATCTTTATCAAATTCCATATAATATCACCTCGTATTAAGAATAACATATTTTTTTATTATTTTCAAGAACAAATATACAATTTTTAAGACTTTTACTGTGCATTTTTTAAGACTTTTGCTATACAATTTTTAAGAATTTTACTATACAATTTTTAAAACTAATTATCTAATATACCTTTTAAATTATTTACCTCTTCTTTTAGAGTTTCATTATCTATATCACTAAATAAATAGTTATATCTAAATATAAAGAATCCTTCATAATTACTTTTATTTCTTCCTATTAATATTTGTTTTTTTATAATATCACTATTTTCTAACCATTCGTTCTTACCAGATCCTGCATAATTATCTATTTCTCCAGTTTTATATATAGAAAGTGATATATATAATTTTGAATTATTTTTTATTAAATCATTAAAATCATTTAATACTTTTATATATGGTTTATTACTATTATTAAAACCATAATATAACTGAGGTGCAATAAAATCTATATACCCTTCTTTACTTAAAATATATTCTATATCTAAATATTCATTATTTAAGTTATTTTCTATATTACCTGATGGAGAAATACCAAATAATACATCTTCTTTTATACTTTTAATACTTTCATATGTTGTTTTAATTAAATTATTTATATTTTCTATTCTATATTCATTAATAGATAAATTACCACCACTTTCTTTATAATTATCATAATCTAAATTATCTATTTTATCATTTGGATAAAAATAATCATCATATAAAATACCATCTATATCATAATTTTTTGTTATTTCTTCTACTCCTTTTATTATTAAATCAAGTGCTTTTTCACTAGAGGGATTAAAATAAATACCATTATCACTTATTTCTATATCATTAGTATTTAGCATATTATAAATAATACTTTCTTTACTAATACTATCTATGTCACTATTATTTCTTATTCTATAAGGGTTTATCCAAACATAAATTTTCATATTTTTTAAGTGAGATTTCTCTACAAAGCATTTTAATATATCAAAGTTTAATAAATCATCTTCATTATTAACAACACTTAAACTAGGTTTAAAATAACTAGAATAGTATATTGCATCACTAAATGCTCTTACCTGGAGGACTATAGTATTAAGATTATATTCATATACATTATTAATCATTTCATCTATTATTTCTTTTTGCTCTTTTTCTCCTTTTCCTTTTAGAGTGCTGTAATCTATATAAGAAATAAAAACTCCTTTTACTTCTTCTTTTGCTTCTGTTTCTTCTTTTATTTCTTCTTTACTATTATACTCTTTATAAATTATAAATATAGATAGTATAAATAATATAAATATAAATAATTTCTTTTTCATTTTTCACCATACCTTTTATATAAATAATCTTTTTCTGTTATATATTTATTATTATTTTTTATTATATGTCTTTTATCTTTATAAAAATTATTTTTATTATTAATAATTTTAAACTTTTTAAAATTAAAGTTTTCTATATATCTTTCAAGTAATAATTTATTATATAAATAATCTTGTCTTCTTATAAAAATAAATGTTTCATATCCTAAAAGAATAATCATACTACTCAAGTTAACATTATTTATTTTTAATAATATTAATATTATAAATATATAAGATATTATAATAGTAATTTTATTACTTAATTTATATGTAAATATATAGTTATTTAATATATTAAGTATTCTTCCTCCATCTAATGGATATATTGGTAATAAATTAAATATAAGAAGTGTTTTATTATATTCTTTAAAAATAATAAAGTTTCTATAAGTAATTATTCCTTTATTAAATAGAAAATATATAAATATAAAATATATAATTTGTACTAAAGGACCTCCAAGTAATATAATTAGTTCTTCATATAATGGTTTATTTAGTTTTTCATTAAATTTTATTGTACCTCCGAATGGATAAATACATATTTTATCTAGATTCCATTTAAAAAGATAAGAAAATAAGAAGTGTCCTAGTTCATGAATTATAATAATAGAAAATATAATAGTAAATTCTTTAAACATTCCTGTTACTATTATTAAAATAATAAATAAGTATGTTAAAGGGTGAATATATAATTTATTTAATATATTCTTTATAATCTAAATACTTCCCATCTTTAGAAAATGTTAAATATAAATCATTATTTACTTCTCCTAGAAATTCACCTTTATTAACATAGTCATATATATCTATACTAATAGAATCTAAATTACCATATAAAACATCTATTCCATCTATTTGTTCTATTATAATAGTATTTCCATAATCTTCTTTTTCTCCTTTAAAAACCACTATACCTGATTCTAAAATAGGTACTAAATAATTAGAACCTACTGATAACTTTACTCCATCTTTATATATACTTTCATCTTCATAAGTTAAATTTTCACTAAAAACTGGAGTTATTTCTTCTTTAACGATATTTTCAAATGGAATAATATCTCCGAAAGTTTTTTTAAAATAATTATTTATTTTAGCAAAACTAATATTTGAAGTAATAAAATTATATACTTTGTTATCTTTATCTACTTTTTTTAAAATTATTAATACACTTAAAAATAATACTATGCATATCATAAGTTTTATAAGTAGTTTAGAAAAGAAGTTGTTTTTTTTAGTTTTATTTTTTAATAAATACTTATTAACAGATTTATATTCCATATTATCACCACTAAATAATATGATAAATATTAGTAATTTAATCTTTTTTTATTATGCTTTTTTAAGACAAAAATAGATATTATTAAGTATATAAAATTAAGTATAAAAGATGAACCATATATTATAAATAAATTAGTTATAGGTATATCACTTAATATAAATAATAATAGATAATATAAAGTTATATTAAGTATAAAGATAAATAAAATAGAAAGTATATTATCTTTATATAAAATATTAGTAATTAAACCTAATATTAAAAAAATTAAAACATATAAAAATATTAAGTTACTAAATAATAAATCATATATAATACCTATAATTAATAGTATAAAGTAATACTTTTTGTTTAATAATTTATAAATAATTGGAAATGAACTTATAAATAATAAAGGTATAAATAAAGTATTAGATAAATTAATTAGTCTTAAATAAATATCTAGTATTACAGTAATTATTACATATAACATTATTTACTCCTTAAAACTGCGATATATTTTGCATCACAAGAGTTAAAACCTTCGATATAAAATATATTACTTATACCATAGTTATCTTTTTGTATTTCTTTTACAATACCTATAAATATACCACTAGGAAGATTACCCATTCCTGTAGTATATACTTTATCATTTACTTTTATATCATTATAATTACTAATATCACTTACTTTATAAATATTATCTTTATAATAAGATAAAGATCCATAATTATTATTTATTTTTATAGATAAGTTTAAATTATTATTATTAATTAATTTAACTACAGAATTATCATCATATAAAATATCAATAATACCTATAAGACCAGAAGTATTAACTACTGGACTACCCTTTTCTATATTATCATTTTTTCCTTTATCTATTATAAATGTATTAGTAATATCATCTCTATTTATTACAGTAGAATAAATTATATCATAAGAAGTATATATTTTTTTTAAATTTAGTTCTTCTTTTAAAGTATTTATTTCTTCTTCTAATTCTTTATTTTGATTAGTTATAATTTCGTTATTTGTTAAACCATTAGTTAACTTTTCATTTTCTAATTTATATTTTTTATAGTTTTTTAAATCTATATATTTATCTATAATACTAATAGATTTAAGTGATAAGTTCTTTAATTTAGATTTAGTAAAATAATTATTTTTATTACCTATAAAAAATAATATAAAAATAAGTAAAATAAGTATTAATATTTTTAAGTATTTTTTCATATATAATCACCATTATTAGTATATATAGAAAAATAAGTAATTATTGTCGAAAAAATTAATCTATCTTATTATTTCATAAGTATATTTTTTATTTACACATATCAAATTCCTTGACATTTACAATATTTTGTTATAATATATATACCAAGAAAAGAAACCTTCTTGACATAGTAAAAATATAGTGTTATTATTTATTCATAGAAGAGAAAATAACTTTTCTAATGTATATTTATTAATATCATAAATATACTAAAAAAAGAGATACTCTAATTTTGATGTGTTAGATGCTATCTCCGATTAATTATATTTTGAAAATAGCACCAGTACTACATAGTGAATTGTACCCCATAAAATGGACACGATAGTGGTATAATTTATTGATCAATT
>CAYSEZ010000030.1:0-10678 GCA_964430375.1 uncultured Mycoplasma sp.
CCATTCACAAAATAATAAAAAGAATATTAAGTCTTATACAAATCAGTATAAGGCTTTTTTCATTATCAAATTTATCAAAAAAGATAATAAATAATAAAAAATAATTTACATTTACAAATATAAATGATAAAATCAAGCTATAAACAAAACTATTATTTAAGGAGTCTAAATGAAAATTAAAAAAAGAGTAAAAAAACACTTTACCATAATTTTATTTTTAATAGGAACACTATCTATTCTAACAGGTTTAATACTATCAGGATATATTAATATAACTATAGTATTAATAGATAATACACCACCATCTATAGAAAAAATAAATATAACAAATTATAACAAAGATACTAATATAATATCACTTGAAGTCATAGTAAAAGATAATAGCAAAGAAATAACATGTGTTCTTTTAAATGAAAAAGAAGAAAAGCAAATATCAAAAAAGAATAAATGTACTTATGAATTAACAAATAATAACTATGAAATATATCTAATAGATAAACAAAATAACAAAAGTGAAACTCAAAACATATTTAAAGACATAAATGAAGTATTAGATATATCCCTAGAAGAAGAAAAATATATTTCACTAAAAGAAACAAAAAAACTAACATATAAAATAACTAAAATAGGAAATATTGACGAAACACCAACTTTTACATCAAGTAACAAAGATATACTAGAAATAACAAAAGATGGCACCATAAAACCAAAAAAAGAAGGAAAAACAACTATAACAATAGAACTAAATAACAAAAAAAATACACAAGAAATAATAGTTACAAACTTAATAAATAAACAAGAAATAACTTCAAAAACATTTTTACCGTGTAATAAATATACTAAAGAAGAAGCGAAAACATATGATGAAATACTAGAATATAAAGTAACAAAAGCAGGCTTAAAAACAAGAGGAGCAGTACTAGCAGCAGCACGTTTCCTTACTCTAGAATTTCCATACAAACTAAGTTATTTTCCCGAAAATGGAAGAGTAAATGGAAAAACATATGTCGCAGATGGCGAAGGAAGATATTACCATAAAGGATTATACTTAAGTGAAGATAAATTTAGTGAAATAACAACAACTGTAACAGGACCTGCTATATGGGGTTGTCCTCTTCAAATAGCACTCGGCGAACCAGCTCAACCAAGAGGTTCATACTTTCAAAACGGATTAGATTGCTCCGGATTTGTTGCGTGGGCTCTTTATAACGGAGGATATGACCCAGGAGACCTAGGCGCAGGCTTTTCAAATACGAAAGACTTTTCAAAACTAGGAGAAAGACACCAAATAACAAGAGACTTCCTAAAAAACGGAAACATAAAAGCAGGTGATTTAATAGGTAACGATGGACACATAGGAATAATAATCGGAGTAAGTGATAACCTAATAGTAATCGGAGATACCTCAAACAAAGATAGGGGACTTACCGCAAGAAAATTTACCCACAACCAACTAATAAATTTAGGATATTATACCTATATAGAATCAATGGATAATTACTATGAAAAAGAAGGAAACTATACCAACATGTTTTAAATGACTCATAATAGTCATTTTTTTAAATCAAAACTAAAGACAATTCTTCAAAAATTTGATAAAATAAATTTATACAAAAAATAACAATTTACAATTTAAATATAAAATAGTATAATAATATAACAAAAGAGGTGACCTTATATGCAAGTAATATTTATAAAAGACTTAAAAAACCAAGGAAAAAAAGGAGAAATAAAAGAAGTAAAAGATGGATACGCTAAAAACTTCTTAATAAAAAAAGGTTACGCAGTTCAAAAAACAGAAACAAGTTTAAACATCCTAGATAAACAAAATAAAGAAGAACAAGAATTAGATAACCTAAATAGAAAAAATGCAAACAAACTAAAAGAAGAATTAGAAAAAGAAACATATAAATTTAAAGTAAAAACAGGAGATCATGATAAAGTATTCGGTAGCATTTCCACAAAACAAATAAAAGAAAAACTAGATAATAAAATAAAACTAAATAAAAACCAAATAATATTAAACAATCCATTATCAACCCTAGGTTTTCATAATGTAGAAATAATATTATATAAAGATATAAAAGCAACAATAAAAATAGAATTAACAAAGTAGGTGAGTAATTTGAATAAAGAAGTACCTCAAAACCTAGAAGCAGAGCGTTCCGTACTAGGTTCAATGTTTCTATCTAAATATGCAATTCAAAAAGCAACAGATAGTCTAAGTGCAAACAACTTTTACTTAGAAAAAAATGGTAAAATATTTGATGTACTAAAAGAAATGTACAACAACCATATAGCAATAGATATAACAACACTTTCAAATGAATTAAAAAATAAAAACCTTCTAAAAGAAATAGGTGGAGTAGAATATCTAGCAGAAATAATGGAAGAAGTACCAACTGCATCAAATATAGACCATTATATAAAAATAGTTCAAGATAAAAGTATCTTAAGAAACTTAATTAATGAAGCAACAAACATAGTAACACTAGGATACACAAACGAATTATCAGTCGAAGATACCCTAGATAAAGCAGAAAGCAGAATCTTAAACGTAGTAAAAAACAGAAGATCAGCAGAATTTAAAAACATGCCTGAAGTCTTAACATCTTTTCAGTCAAACCTAGAACTTCTCGCAGCAAATAAAGGTAAAATAAGTGGCTTATCAACAGGCTTTTATGATATAGATAATATGACAAACGGACTAAAACCAAGTGAACTTATAATACTTGCCGCACGTCCATCAATGGGTAAAACAGCCCTAGCACTAAATATAGCAACAAACGTCGCAACAAGTGGTAAATCAGTAATAATTTTTACACTAGAAATGCCAGCAGAACAACTAATATCACGTATGGTATCTTCAGTTGGACAAATAAACGCTCAAAAACTTCAAAATGGAGATCTTCAAAACCAAGACTGGAAAAGAGTAAACGAAGCAATGAGTAGACTAGGGGAAACAACAATATATATAGATGACTCTCCAGGAGTTACAATCGGTGATATAAAAGCAAAATCAAGACGTGTCGCTGCAACAGACGAAAATCTAGCCTTAATTGTAATAGACTACCTAACCCTAATTGATGGCGGTGGCAAATATAGTGGCAATAGACAACAAGAAGTATCAGAAATATCTAGAGCATTAAAAACCCTAGCCCTGGAACTAAAAATACCAATTTTAACTCTAGCACAATTATCAAGAAGTCCCGAATCAAGAGAAGACAAACGTCCTAACTTAAGTGACTTAAGAGAATCAGGATCAATAGAACAAGATGCCGATATAGTTGCATTCATTTACCGTGATGATTACTATAACCCTGCCTCAAAAATAGATGACAACATGAGTAGAAGTGAAGTAATAATAAGAAAAAACAGAAGTGGTAAAATAGGAACCGCAGAACTATTATTCAAAAAAAACACAGTTTCCTTTATGAACTACACTGGAGACAAAAAAGAAGGTGAAAAAAGTGAATAAAGCAGAATATATATTATTAACAATACTAGGTTTAGCCATAACAACCATAGCAATAATCTTAACAAGCACAACAAACAAATACTATGGTGCAACTAAATCCTATAGAGTATACCTAGAAGGAAAATCAATTGGTTTAATATCCTCAAAAGAAGAACTAGAAGAATATATAGATAACAAACAAGAACAAATAAAAACAAAATATAATGTAAAAAATGTATATATTCCAAACGGTTTAGAAATAAAAGAAGAAACAACATATAACCAAAAAATATCAACAATCGAAGAAGTATATAGCGAAATAGAACAAAAAGAAAGTTTCTCAATCGAAGGATACAAAGTAACAATAGCAAAAACAACAAGAGAAGACAACGAAGAAGAAGAAGAAATAAATGATGTAACAAATAATATTTATATATATGTACTAGATAAAGACATATTAACCGAAGCCATAAATGAATTAGTAGTTTCATTTATAGATAAAGAAGAATATGAAAAATATCTAAATGAAACACAAAAAGAAATCGAAGATGAAGGCACAATCATAGAAAATGTTTATATAAAAGAAGAAATAAAAATAAAAAAAGACTACATTTCAACAAGTGAAACAATCTTTACAAATAGTAAAGACTTAGCAGAATACTTACTATATGGAGAAGAAAATACAAAAAAAACATACACAGTACAAGAAGGAGATACAATATCATCAATATCAGAAAAGAATGAAATATCAAATAACATTTTCTTAATCATAAACAAAGATATAACAAGTGAAAATGCTCTTTTATACACTGGACAACAAGTACTAGTAAATAAAGTATCACCAATTATAACCGTTGTCGAAGAAATACATTCAGTTGCAAATGAAGAAGTAAAATATCAAACAGTAACAAAAGAAGATAAAAACTATGTAAAAGGATACACAAAAGTAATTCAAGAAGGTACAAACGGTCAAAGTCTTGTAACAAGAAAAATAAAAAAAGAAAATGGTCAAATAACAAACGCAGTAATTGTAGAAAGCATAGTATTAAAAGAAGCACAAAATAAAATAGTTAAAGTCGGAGCAAGAACACAGTATCTAGTAGCAAACACAAAATACTGGGCTTGGCCACTAAACTCTGCATATACAGTCTCAGACAACTATGGTTATAGACTACATCCTATTTATAATGTAGTAAGAATGCATAATGGAGTAGACCTAGCTTCTGGGTGTGGAACCCCAATATATGCTGCAAACGATGGTACAGTAGTAGTATCAACATATCACTATAGCTTTGGTAACTATATAGATATAAATCATAACAACGGATACGTAACAAGATATGCACATTTGTCAACACGATTAGTCGAAGTAGGACAAGCGGTTCACATGGGAGAATTAATAGGCAAAATGGGATCAACCGGAGATTCAACAGGTTGCCACCTTCACTATGAAGTAATAAAAAATGGCTCTGTAATGAATCCATATCTACTATATCAATGAAAATAACAGTATTAGGAAGTGGTTCAAAAGGAAATTCTACCCTTATAGAAACCACTTCTTGTAATATCCTAATAGATGCAGGATTACCACTAAAAAATATAGAACAAAGAATAAATAACCCATTACCTAAAATAGATATACTAATAATTACCCATACCCATATAGACCATATTAAAGGAATAAACAAAATAATAACTAAATATAACCCAATAATCCTAACAATAATAAATGACCTAGAAGACAAAATAACAAAACAAGTAACAAAACAAGAAAAATATAAATTAAATAATATAGAAATAAATTTATTTAAACTATCTCACGATACAGAATGCTGTGGCATCTTACTAAAAGAAAATACCAAAGAATTAGTATACATAACAGATACAGGTTACCTAAGCACAAAAGTATTAAAAAAAATAAAAGAAAAAACAATCTATATCATAGAAAGTAATCACGATGAAGAAATGTTAAGAAATGGAAAATACCCATTTTACTTACAACAAAGAATAAGAAGTGACAAAGGACACTTATCAAATGAAGCTTGTGCTAATTACCTAAAAAAAATAATCGGAGATAACACAAAATACATAGTTCTAGCCCACTTAAGTGAAGAAAATAATAAAGAAGAAATAGTAGAACAAACAATAAATAAAATGTTAAATAAAACCCAAAATAATATAAATAAAATATATATAGCAAAACAAGACACACCATTAGAAACAATCGAGGTATAATATGATAAAAATAATATGTATAGGTAAACTAAAAGAAAACTATTTAAAAGATGCACAAATAGAATACTTAAAAAGAATACAAAAATATACAAAATTAGAAATAATAGAATTAGAAGATGAAAAAGATAGTATAGATCCATTATTAAAAGAAAAAGACAAAATACTAAAACACATAAAACCAAAAGATAATATAATCTTACTAGATATAAACGGAAAGGAACTAAATAGTATAGAATTATCTAATTACATAAATAAAGAAATAACCTATAATAACAATATAACATTTATTATAGGTTCATCAAATGGATTACATGATGACATAAAAAAGTTAACCTCAAAAAAACTATCTTTCTCAAGGTTAACTTTCCCTCATCAACTATTTAGAATTTTACTCCTAGAACAAATATATCGTAGTTATAAAATCCTAAATAACGAATCATACCATAAATAGGACTAACCTATTTATTTTCTTTTGTAGATTCATTTTCATAAGTTTCATCAAAATTTTCTTCTAAACAAGATTCTAACATACTAATAATTACGTTGTTGAAAGAAGTATCATACTTTTTAGCAACAAGTTCAATCTTTTTAACTAAATCATTCTTAATATAAATAGATTTATAAGTAGATGGAATCTTCTTTTTAGTAGCTTTGATTTCAAAACCCATTTTCATCACCCCTTATAATTTTAATATATATTTTGAATAAATCATATGGTAAATTTTTCTAATATAAAAAATATTCTAAAAAATTCATAATAAATATAAAAAAACTAAAAAATATCATAAACTTAATTAGGTGAAGCCATGATTGATAAAATAAACAAAATAGTATGGATAATCGCTATACCAATGATATTTATAAATAGTATTTACTATTCGTTAAAATTAAAATTTCCCCAATTAAACATAAGAAAAATACTAAACTCACTAAAAGAAGAAAAATCATCAAAAGATAAAATAACTTCAAAAGACACATTACTTATGTCTCTAGCATCCAAAACAGGAGCAGGTTCCCTCGCAGGAATTGCATTTGCTATTTACTATGGAGGAACAGGAACAATTTTTTGGATGTGGATATCATCATTTTTTGTTTCCATAAATTCTTTTATAGAAAACATATTATCAACAATATATAAAGAAAAAGATGGAAAATATAATAAAAGCGGACCTTCTTATTATATAAAAAAAGGTTTAAACAAAACCAAACTAGCAATTATTTACTCAATACTAGCAATTCTAGCATATATATTTGGCTTTATAGCAATTCAAAACAATACAATAGTAAGTTTAACTACTAATATGTATAATATAAATAAAATATTAATCTCACTTATAGTAACTACCATTTCAAGTGTAATAATATTAAAAGGAATAAAAACCATATCAAACATATGTAACAAAATAGTACCAATAATGTCATTTTTATATCTAATATTAGGTTTAATTACAATACTAACAAACATAAAAAAAATACCAAATGTAGTAATAAACATAATAACAAGTGCTTTTAACAAAAAATCACTATCTGGAGGAATACTATATACTTTGATAATAGGTATACAAAAAGGAATATTTGCAAGCGAAGCAGGAGTAGGAACAAGCGCTATTTCATCAGGTGTCACTTCAAATAAAGATTACAAAAAACAAGGATACATAGGAATAATAGAGACATACTTTATAAACATATTTATAACCACAATAACATCATTTATCATAACACTAACTCCCTATAATAAATTTAAATTAACTAATATAAATGGTATAGAATTAACAAAATATTCATTCTTCTATCACTTTGGATCTAGTGGAGAAATATTGTTACTTATTATTCTGATCTTATTTTCGTTTTCCACTATCATAACAGTATATTATTATGGGGAAAGTAATCTAAAATTCTTAACAACAAATAAAATATTAATAAAAATACTGAAGATAATAACAATTATATCACTATTTATCGGAGGAATAATCCCATCCAATTCAATATGGCAAACAGTAGATATATTCGTAGGCCTATTAGCAATAATTAATACATATGCATTATTTAATTTAAAAGAAAAAGTAATAGAAAAATATTATAAATAATAAATTAACATTTAATAAAAAAAATGTTATACTCAAATAGGAAGTGATAAAATGATAACAGAAAAATGGGACATTCTCCTAAAAGAAGAATATAAAAAAGAATATTTTAAAAATTTAATGGAAAAAGTAGAAAAAGAATATAAATCAAAAACAATTTTTCCTCCAAAAGAAGAAATATTTAATGCATTTAAACTAACCGAATACAATGATATAAAAGTAGTAATACTAGGACAAGACCCATACCATGGAACAGGCGAAGCAGAAGGATTATCATTTTCAGTGAAAGAAAATGTAAAAATCCCACCATCATTACAAAATATATTTAAAGAATTAAAAAATGATTTAAACTATGAAATACCAACAAACGGATCTCTAAAAAAATGGTCTAAAGAAGGAGTCCTTCTCTTAAACAGCATTTTAACTGTAGAAAAAGACAAAGCTCTATCGCACAAAAATATAGGATGGGAAACATTCACAGACGAAGTAATAAAAACAATAAACAAAAAAACCACCCCAGTAGTATTCATTTTATGGGGAAATTATGCAAAAACAAAGGAAAAATATATAACAAACCCCATTCATTATGTAATAAAATCACCTCATCCATCTCCACTATCTGCATATCACGGATTCTTTGGTAGCAACCCCTTTTCAATAACTAATAATTATTTAATATCAAAAAAGATTAGTCCAGTTAATTTTAAACTAGATTAATCTTTTAATATCTCATAATTTTCTAACTTTCTAAGTTTAAATATTTTCTTACTGTTTAACCCAAATAATCTAAAAATATAAACAAATGGAATTTTATTATATAATTCATTATATCTAACAGAATTTAAATTATAATAATCTTTAAGTCCTTGAGTCTCTTCATCTATATTATTAATACTTCTAAGTATTTTCTTTTCCTTTTCTTTAACTTTTTTATCATCAAAATATTTATTTATACTCCAACTTATTTCAAAAAGCATATTCTCTCTTTCAAAAAGTTCTAAATTTTCATTATTTACAATATATATTTCTTTAATTTTATCATCTTTAACACTATTTAATATATTAGTAATTTCTTTATCTAATCTATCAAAAGTCTCATTGAGATTATCAACACAAACTGAAATTATCTTATCAAATTCTTTTAATTTAAAATACTTAAATAGAGTTAATACTACAAAACAAACAACCAAAATAGCTAACAAAATAAAAAAGTATTTCACATAATCACCATCCTATCATAATAAATTATAACATACTCATAACTACTACATCAAGCATAAAATAATTAACTATAAAAAAATTATTATTATTATTTATTTTCATAGTTTAACTTTAAATTTTAACATATTAAATATTTACTAAATAAAATATTCACAAAAAACTACTCACCAAAAGTAAGTAGTAAGCTTAAATAACTTTATAATTTATTTCTTCATCAAAAACTATATAATCTAAATAAATAGTAAGAAGTAAATACCATTTTCCAGTTTTAGAATCACTAACTACAATATGATCCCTTGCTGCTTGTTCAACCACTCCAGTAAAAACTCTATCTCTCCATTCATTAGAATCTGGAAAAGTCATATAAAAACTAGCAACTTTTCCCTTATTTAATCTCAAAATATTTTCAATATAAGATTGCTCCATAGGCAGTTCATTAGAATAATCATTAAGGTTAAACCCCATAGGATTACTAGACATACCAGGATTATAATAACTATTATTATTCATAAAAATCTCCTCTCCAATAAATAATACTCTAAATAAAAATAAATATGCCATAATTTACAACTTATAAATAATATGCTATAATGTACATGGAGGAAGTTATGCTTGATTTAACAAATTATAAACATATTATATTAATAATAATGACTTGCTTAGTTTTTACGTTATTAATAACATTTTACATAAAAAAAATAGCCAAACATATCGGAGCAATGGATATTCCAAACAAAAGAAAAGTACACACAAAACCAATGCCAAGACTCGGAGGTTTAGGCATATTCTTAGGATTTTTATTTGGGTATATGTTATTTGGAGTTCATAGTATTCAAATGAATTCAATATTAATAGGTAGTTTTATCATCGTATTAGTTGGAGTAATTGATGATATACGTCCTTTAGATGCAAAAACAAAATTATTAGGACAAATAATTGCGGCATGTGTTCTAATATTTTATGGTAATATAGTATTAGATAAAATAACAATATTTAAAATGACAATAAATTTTGGGTATTTTAAGTACTTAATAACTATCATTTTCGTACTAGGATGCATAAATATTATAAATTTAATAGATGGTTTAGATGGACTTTCTAGCGGAACATGTGCAATATTTTATTTAACTATAGGAATAATAGCATTTATAAACAGTAAAATTGGTGGACTTGAAATAACATTATCATTCATTATGTTAGGATCAACATTAGGTTTCTTATATCATAATTTTTATCCTGCAACTATTTTTTCGGGAGATTCAGGCTCGATGTTTCAAGGATTTATGATAGCAACAATATCATTATTAGGTTTTAAAACTGCTACATTTATATCATTTTTTGTTCCAATATTAATATTAGGTATTCCAATATTAGATACAATATTTGCAATAATAAGAAGAGCACTTCAAAAAAAACCAATTTACTTACCCGATAAATGTCATTTACATCATCAATTGTTAAACTTAGGATTATCACATAGAAACACAGTTCTAGCAATATATGGCATGGATATGCTTTTTGCTTCAGCATCAATAATATATATGTTAAAAGATAAAACTCTAGGTAAATATATATATTTAGCCATTTTCTTCTTGATAATATGGATAGTTTTTAGAACTAGTATCATCAAAGAAAAAAAGAAAAAAATCAATAAAAATTAAAGGTGTTAAATTAAAATGAT
>CAYSEZ010000031.1:0-10328 GCA_964430375.1 uncultured Mycoplasma sp.
TTTATTTCATCAGCAGTCATTAATCTTCTTGAAATTAAACTTGTTCCTTTACTACCATTAGTGTTAGTAAAACTCATTGAATAATTTAATGAAGTTGTTTCAACACCATTAGTACCTAGTCGATTACTTATTTGTTCAGCAGTATCTTGGGAATTAGTTTTTAAAAATTGTAGTCCACAGTTATCTTGTACTATTTGACTAACTTCTTTTCCATATAAGTCATCTAATTGTTGAATACTTTGTAAATAAAATACAAAGAAAAGTCCTCTACTTCTACCAACACTACACATAGATTTTATATCTTTAAGTGGTGGTGTATTTCCAAACTCATCAAGTAAGAAAACTATATCAAAGGGAAGTTTCTTATTTTCTTGTTCATTACATAGTATTACTAATGTCTTATATATAAGTGATACTATTATTGATACCAAAGTATAATATATTTGTGATTCATCTGGAATACAACAATATAAAACAGTTGGCTTTTTACCTAAACTATCAAAATCAAAGTCTGACTCTGATGTTACATTTTCTACATTAACATCATCATATAAAGACATTCTTTCACTAAATGTTGAAGTTATTGACCTATAAGTAGTTTCAGATGTATTTAATAAACTAAATAATTTATCTTTACTTTTCATATCATAAGATTTCTTTTCCATATACTTTTTAAGTTTCTTATTATTAGTATCTGACATTGAACTACTTTGAAATTTCTTTATAGCAGTTAGTGTTATTTGTTCTCTTTTAATTTTACCTTCTACATAATCTTCTAAAAATAAAAAGATTATTCCATAAAGTAAATCAACAGAACTATTATTCCAAAACTTTTCTTTTGCAGTTATATCGTCCATTATCATTGTAGATATATCACTTACTAATTGATTACAACTAGCATAGTGAACAATAGACTTATTTTTGTATTCAAGTATTTTTTCTTCATCACTTTCTTCAAGACTTAATTTTTGATATTTATAATATAATTCATATTCTTTAATAACTGGCTCTAATAAATTAATATGACTTGAATATTCTGGATTTCTAAAATCTACACATAAAACATCATAACCATTATCTTTAAACATTTTACTTGTAGCATTTAATATTTCTCCTTTGGGATCAGTTATAAATACACTTTTTTTCTTTTTGGCAGTTGCTATAAAACTACAATAAGGTATAACTGATGTTACTGATTTACCACTACCAGTAGAACCTAAACAAATCCAGTGTGGTGTTTTATTATCAAACCATACTTTTTTATTATCTTTACTAAAATAAATTGGGAAACCACTTTCATTAATGTTATCAATTTTTTCTTCTCTGAAATTCTTTTTTATTTCATTCATTGTTGACCATCTAGCACTACCATGTTCATTATTATTTTTTATCTTTTGTCTAGTTAATAATGGTTCAATAAAATAAAGAAAGATTATCATTAATAAAGATATAACTGAAATTATTATATAAGTTGTTTGCATAGGTTATCTTTCCATTTCATCATCAAGTTCTTTAAGTACATCATCAAGTATATCTTCATCTATTACCATATAATCTTTTACTTTATCTTCTCCTAATTGTAAACTTGTAAGTCTATCAATTATATCGTTTCTAACATTTGGATCACATTTATCTAAAAATGGACCAAATGTTGTTAAAATTGGAGTCTTTGAATTACCACCATATTCATATACTGATAAATCAGTTATACCAAGTATATTATTAATATCTACTATTGCATCTGGTAAATCTTCATATCTTACTATTATTTCTTCAACCCCTGTATCTACATAGACTAATTTAACATTACTATTTAATAATTCTTTTATTTCTTCTTCATTATATGGTTTTAGTAGTGGCTGATTCTCGTTCATTAGAATTATCCTCCTTAACAATACTCTCTAAAAAAGTTGTTTCATTTTTAATAGCAATTACCATTAACTTATAAGTTTCTTTTTCTAAATTATTTTTAGTATTCTTAACTTTTGTTTCATATTTACTTATTTCCTTTTGATTATTTTTAATTCTATTTTTTATTTCATTTTGTATATTATTATATTTTGTAATAGTATTTTGCATATTAGCAAACTCTATATTTAATTTTGTAAAATCCATTACTTCCACCTTACCTTTCTAATTCTTCATCTTTAACCATTTCAATACAATCTTCGTAAATTGCTTCATATAAATCTTGTCTATCTACTTCATTTAGTTCTTCAAGAGTAATATTATTATCTAAATAATTGATAGTTATAAAATCAGTTATTCGTGATACTGATAAATTACTACTACAATCATCAAGATAAAAATCAAGAGCAATTTCTTTAATATCAGTAATTACATCATCACTTAATGTTATATCTCTTTCTCTTGCATTATCTTCAATACTTCGATAAATCATATAATCAGTTAAATCTCTTTTATCTTCACTTGATAACTTACGATAATTAATTAAACTATTCACTTTGAACATCTCCTTTCTCAACATATATTGTTTTATGATAAATAAGTAATTCACATATTACCTTATCATCTTCTTTTAGTAAGTAAGTGCTACCCCAAAACTTAATCCACTTTTTTCTTAAACCTTTTAATAACTTTCTCATATAGCACTCCTTTTATTTTTTGAATTAAACTCTTAATTATTTTTATTATTTTATCTTTTTTACTAACTACTTTTTCTTCTTTAATATATTTATTTAAAGATTTTCTTACAGCAACAATTATTTGTTCAACTTCACTTTCAAAAAAGTAATCAGTTTTATCTAAATCTAATTTAATTTTTTTTACTATTTTTTCTTTCATTTTCTTCCTCCATCCTAGAACATCTACTTGATATTCTTAAACCACAATATAAAAAAAGTGATAGACTAAGTTCTACCACAACAAATATTATAAATACTAACCATTTCCATAATGGCATAATTATCTCCTCCTTCTTTTGCAAAATAAAAAGACCACCATAGTGATCAAATTATTTTAATATTATTAATAGTAACGCTACAATAAAAGGTTACAATAAAATTATATTTTTTCCTTTATTTTAAAGTGTTATCTATAACATGGCTACAATAAAATGCTACAATAAATTACAATAAAGGCTACAATAAATTATTTCTCATAATCAAATAATTTACTAAATTCTTGTGATGCTTTTTCCATTTCATAATTTATATTTTTTATTGCTTTTTCCATTTTATATTTACTAGGAAACATATTAATAGTATTAGCATTTTTAAAATAATTATCTAATACTTTTTTTCTTCTTTCTTTACTATTTAATTTAATATCTTTTAAACTATTTTGATAAGCAACTTCTTGTATTAAATCTTCAATAGTTATTTTATCTAATCCACTTTTATTTTTTACTGTCATATAAGTTCGATTATATTTATATAATGAATGATTAACTATTGCATTATAAATATAATTATCAATATATTCTTGCTTTTTATTTACAATACTATTATCAAAAGTCTGCTCATTAATATTATTGTTTTCATTTAATAAATCAAAATAATCATTTAACTTTTGTAAATCTTTGTTCACATCTTTTTTACTAGCATATAAAATTGAAGTTTCATCATCAAATAAATACTTTTTAATTTTATTAGTTAATGATTTAATTTCTTTACCAAGTTCATTATCTTTTATAGAATTATATTTTATTTTCTTTGATGACTGATTATTAAGATTTCTATATTCTTTTAATAATTCTCCTAGTTTTAAAATATCTTCTTCAACATATAACTCACTAATATTTTTTAAAGCAAAATTCTTTTCATTAGGACTAAAATAAGATTTTAAATAATCAATATCTTCATTTGTCTTTTTAAGAAGTGGTGTATAATATTTTTCTCTTTCAATAGCAAGTTCTACTAATCTTTTTAAGTATCTTTGTTCATCAAGAGTTATTTTACCTTTTCTTCTATAATTAATTTTATTATCACAATATAAATAATTAGGTTTCTTTTCTATAAAAGCAAGATGAATATGAGGTTGATGTTTTCTATTAGTATGAATTGAAAATATATAACTCATATTTTTTATATCTTTAAATCCACAATACTTTAAAAATTGTGGCATTACTTCTTTAGCAATTTTTTGTTCTAATGTTTTTATATCAATATTATCATCAAGATATTCTTTTTTAAAACTTATAATTCCTTTCCATAAATTAGAATTTTCAATATACTTTTTATAATCACTTTTGATTCTTGCAATATCTTTTTTAGTAGCATAACTACCATCTTCAAGTACAAGATTATAATTTTCTCCTCTGGTATGTCCCATATAATATTCAAACATACCAACCATCTTTTTACTTTCGTTAGAAAAATAATTTATCATATCATCAATATCTTTCAATCTATCAGTTTCATAGTTTAATGATGTATTTTTATTATCTCGTGATGTTAAAGCTAAACAATATTTACTTTTAAAGACAACATTAGGACTTTTCTTACTCATTAAAATTATCTTTATTATTTAATATTTCTTTTAAGCATTTATCTTCATTAATGTCAGCATTTGATAAATAACCAACATTAGCAAAATGTTGCTGTGATATTTTTAAATGTTTATATTGTCTTTTAGAAATCTTTTCTACTACATCATTTAACTTTTGTAATTTGATATTTATTTCTTTTAAAAAATTAATCTCTTTTGGTTCATTGATATATTTTTCAATAATAGCATTAATAATCTTATTTACCGAAGTGGAATTGTCTTTTGCTACTAATGATAATCTATCGTAAATATTATCATCTACTCTAACTGTTATTTTTTTCATCTTCTAGTTTCTTTACTATTCTATAATCAAAAGTACCATCTTCTTTCTTTTCAATTATAAATGCTATGAACTTTGGATCATTAAATGTTTTACTTAAAAATACATATTTATTTTTTTGAATTGCTTTATAAGAATATTTATTTTTGTCTGTAAAGTAATCTTCGCCAAACATTTTATATTTACTTACCCACGAACATAATCTTCTTTGAGGAGTTCTACTATCTATGATACTCATATCAAACCCACCAGTTTCAAAAATCTCTCTTGCAGTCTTTGAAGTATCTTTTATTTTTTCTTTAACAGCCCATAGTTTAAATTCATTTTTATAAACTATCTGACATTTATTTATTATTTTTTCTACATTAGAATTACTTAACAACTTATTTATTTCTTCATCATTATATACTCTAATCTTTTTCATCTTTATCACACTTCTCTTTTAATTTTTTATTTTGTTCTTCATAATATTTATCAAACTTTTCTATATAAGAGTTATAACCAAGTTCAATTAAATATGTAAGCATTTTATTAAAACTAAAATTATTTTTTATTGCCAAGAGTTCTATTCTTGTTTTTAAGTTATTATCAATTCTTAATGTAGTTCTTACTAAACCTTTTATCACTTTATCTTCTCCTTTCATTTTTTAAGTAGCCACTTTCTTCATTTTTAAGGTATTTTTCTTAATAAAAATATTAAATATTTTTAATGGGCATAAGGAAAGCGACACCACAATTCTTATTATTCCTTTTAAAACAAGGATAAATTAATGGTGTCTTACTATTTTTGCACTTGCAAAAATGACCACTTTTTAATTTGAAAGTGGCTACCTACTATCAAGAATACCTTTATTTAAAACAAATTAAATGACTACTATTAAATAAGAAAGTGGCTACTTTACTAAATATAACTTTAATAATGTGCTTCCACTTACTTTTATTTCTTACTGAATTATAAAATCATTATCATAAAAATTATTATTTGGTAAATCTATTTCTAATTTATTATTAGGATTTTCTAAATTAAAATCTATTAGTTGCATTCCATCAATTTTTTCTCTATTTGCATTTTCTACTTGATAATGTAAGTGATTACCAGTTGAGTGTCCTGTTGTTCCAACACCTGCAATTTCTGTCCAATGACTTACTCTATCTCCTACACTTACCTTTGCACTATTTGGATAAAGGTGAGCAAACACAACATAATATATTTCATCATAATCACTATCACATTTAATGGTTATTAGATTACCAACATTATTACCACTTTGATCGTATGGTATATTTTCATTTTGAGTAAATGTTACCTTATCAACTATTCCATCACAAACGGAATATACTTTTGTTTTCTCTGGTACTGCTAAATCCCAACCACTATGAACATTACTTTCTCCATAAATAATTCTTTGTTCATTAAAGAAACTTGTTATAGTAAAGTTTGTATCTAATGGTAAATTAAATCTTCCTGTACTTACTACTAAATAATCTTCATTATCTTTTATATTGGATTCGGTACAAGCATTCATATTTTTTACTCTCTCATCACTACACACATCATTTATTTCTCTTGCCGTTTTATTTTCTTCATCTTGATTTAATTTATATAAAGTATCTAATGTAAGACTTGAATCTTCTAAATGAAAATATAAAAGCCTTTGTAAAGGCACATAACCATTTGTAAGATTTTTATTTAAAGTATTTACATAAGCATCAGCATATTCAGCATTATCTTGGACTTTTTCTTTTGTTAGTTTTGCTCCAAAAAAATCAAAAATCATTAGTACACATATTAAAATAATCATAACAAATGCTGTGGTTAAAATTGTACTGCTACCAATGATTTTAAATAATAAGTTTTTCTTTTTCTTCTTCATTACTTATATTTATAGAAAAGAGAAGAATAATAATTCTCCCCTTTACTAATTACTTCCTTTAATATTTCTAATGAAATTAAATCTAACAAAAAGTCCATAAAAGATTCATTTGGATCTTCAAATTCTTCTAAATACATTTTTTTAAATTGCTTTCTTAATTTTTTAATACTTGGAGTTTTCATTTATACACTTTCTCCCATAAGTTCTACTTCAATAGGTGTTGCCATTATCTTAACTCTAATTCTATTTTTAGAATTAATTGTAAGTAAAAACTCTCCCATCTCTGCTTGCATTAAAAATTCTTTTTGAGTATCAGTAAGTGGATTTTGATAAAACAATTTTAAGTATGTTGTTAAATCATCTTCCTTTAACATACCTACTAATTGATACTGACAATTATTAAATATTGCTGTTGCACTTCTGACACTATCATCATCTCCTAGAAAGTCGTGAATACTTTGTGTTGCTGGTATAAATGCACCATGATATTTTCTAATCCTACGAGCAATTTGTTCAAAAGTAAGTAGAACTTCACTATCAGTATTTTTTAAATATAAATGAAATTCATCTACTATAACTGCTATATTTGTTATCTTACTTTTATTTTCTTCTTTATCATTTACTATCTTATTTCTTACAATAATATTATTTAGATAAGTTAATAAGTTTACTAACTGAGTTGTTATAATTCTTTTATTTTTACTATACAATAAATCTTTTACATTGAAAGCTATTAAGTTAGATTCAAGATTTACTGATGTATAACCATTAAATAACATAGCATCAGTTCCTACTTTAAACCTATCTAATAATATTTCTAATTTATCTACAATTTTTAATTGTTCTGAATTAGTTATCATCTTACGATAGTCTGGTAAAAAATTAATTAAGTCTGTAAAAATTGGATAATCAGTATTCTCATATTTTTCTAATGTGGATATTTTTGTATTCTTTGTTATTCCAAATACTTTATATAATTTTTCTATCATATCAAGCATAACAACTACTTCACTTTCTTTTATTTCTTCAAAAGCACATTTAATAAATGTTTCAAGTGAACCTAGATGTTTTGCAAGTGGACAATCTTCATAATTAATTGTTCCTACTTCGCTATCTTCTTGTTCTTCTTTATCACTAGGAAGAAATCTAACTTGAAGTGGATTAATTATTCCACCACTAGCAGAATACATATCAATATATTCTCCTTTAGTTTTTCTAACTAACTTTTCGTATTCTCCCTCTGCATCAAATAGAAAACATTTATTACCACGATTAATTTCGTTAATAATCATTTTCTTTAAAGTAAAACTTTTGCCACCACCAGTTGATGCAATTATTGCTAAATTATGTGATGGTCTTGTCGCATCTTTATGAAACAAATCAAATATTGTTGGTAATGCCGTATGAATATCTGATCCAATCATATAACCTGTTTCATCATTAAAATGAGTAATTGTTAAAGGAAAAGATGCAGCAAGTGTTAAACTTGGTAAGTAATTATGGTAATCTTCAAAACTATTTTTTGATATATCATAAGATTGCCAACCTTCCATTTGCCTCATACGAGGTGTATCTAATTTTATATGAAAAACATCTGCTATCTTCTTTAACTCTTTAATTTTTTCTTCTCTTTGTTTTTTATTTCCATTAACTATAATTATAAAATCTACTTCTTTAATTTTTTCATCACCATTTTTAATTTGAGTCATAAGTGCTTGGAAGTTTTCTTTTTCTGTATCCATTTCAGTTGCATCAGATAATTTTCTTGTTGTATTTCTTTCAGAAATTAAAAATTCATAATTATTATCTAATCTTCTAACTAATTCTTCGGTAGGTATTGTATCTTTAATATGGATACAGCACCTAGTATCTGGAACATTAAATAAATCTTCAAAGAATAATTCATCTATAAATGGTGGTATATTTTTAATGGTAACAACTTGTATTTGTTCATCATCAGAATCTATATACCCCATATTTTCATTAATAAAAAATGGAGAGATTAATTCTACTAAATCACTCCACATTAATTGTTCTATACTAGCAGTAGATAAATATAAGTTAACTAAAAATTGGTATATCTCTAATTTATTTATCATTGGTTTTATATTAAGTCTTGGTGTTATATTGTAGCAGTGCATCTTAACTTCTTCTGCTATATGCTCTAATGCTTTATCATTATCACTTACTAATACAAAATAATATCTACTTGTTGTAGTTAAATTCTTTTCTTCTAATAATTCTAATCTATCATATCTTTCTTGTAAAAAGTTTATCTTATCTTCTTCATTTGCATATTCTTCCATTAATTTTTTGTAATAATCTTTATTAGCATTAAGATCTATTTTATCATCTAATTTATATATTCTTAAATTCAAATCTTTTAACTGATATAAGTATTTTAATTGATGAAAGAAATTATTTTTTTGGGTATTTGATGTCAAAGATAAATCTATTGCATCTACTGAAAATACTTTTGCATAACTATTATCACGAAGATTAATTATTCCTTTATCATCAACAATTTTAGAATTAATAAAAGAACTTGCATTTTTAAACTTATTTTTTAAAATACCTTTTGTTATATATTCTTGATTTAATTTATCTTTTTTTAAGATAAACTTTTCTATAACTTTATGTTCTTTATCTTTTTTCTTTTGTTCTTTGCTAACTTTATTCTTATTCAATTTCATTCACCTGTCTTTCTTTTTGATATACATAAATTTTATTTCTAGTTAAATACTTAAATATAAGTCCTATTACTTTATACATTCTATTTTTCTTACTAACATTTATAGGAAGTAAACAAAATATTCCTATCATCAAACCTATTACTGCTGGTATTTTTAATGATGTAAAACAAAATAAAACTATAAATAAAAAAATTATAGGTACTCCTATAATAATGTCAGTTATTTCTATTCCTTTAAATCCCAAATTTCTTTTAATTGATTTTAATGTTATATACATTTTTAACCTCCTTCTATTTTTTATTTGAAATATTAATGCAATAATAAAGCCATAATAAAAAGGATAGTTTCCCATCCTTTAATAATCTAAACTATCTGCATCTAACAAGAAGTCAAAGATACTCATTGTTATAATACCATTTTCAGTTCTTGTTCTTTTTATATAATCTTTTACAATTATTATTTTTTTGAAAGAATCATTAATTTTTAATAATGGTCTTTCTTCTTGATTAACTTTATCAATATTTGGCATACTAAAAGCAGATTGAATATAAATTTTATTATTTCCTTTATTAGCAATAAAATCTATTTCTAATTGTTTATAAATATATTCATTTTCTTTTCTTTCATTTAATTCAACCACACCAACATCAACATTATATCCTCTTCTTTTTAATTCTAAATATATTATATTTTCCATTATATGAGTTTCTTCTATTTGTCTAAAATTTATAAAAGAATTTCGAATTCCTAAATCGCTAAAATAAAACTTATATGGTGTACTCATATATTTTTTACCTTTTACATCATATCGCTCTGCTTTTTCTATTAAGAAAGCTTCTTCTAAATATTTTAAATACGAACTAATAGTTTTAGAATCTACATTTAAACCTGCTGTTGTTTTAAATGTATCAGAAAGTTTTTTTGGATTAGATAAAGAACCAATACTAGATGATATTATTTCTACTAATGTAA
>CAYSEZ010000032.1:0-10065 GCA_964430375.1 uncultured Mycoplasma sp.
CTAGAATTTTAGTATTGTAAGAGTAACCAATTCTTACATTTACTATTATACGAGAAGGTAGTACTATGAAAGAAAAAATAATTAATAATGAAAAAATACATAAGCTTTTATTTCTTATTACTTTATTTTTATCAGTAATAAGTTGTGAAATATTTAGAGTATTTGAATTCTTATTTGATAATATATATTATGGTTATATAACACCACTACTTATAGATATATTAAGAATTATCGCATATATATTAATTGTTGTTTTTGCTTGCAAATATGCTAAGAAAAATTTTAAAGAAATTGATTATACTAAATCTAAAGATTTATCTTTAAAAAGAGTAACTATTTTATATTTACTTACAATTACAACTATATTTATTGTAACTGCCATATTAAAATTTAAATTAAAACTTGTAGTCGACCTAGGTGAAAATATAGGTTCTATCGCAGTATATATAAACCTTACAAGTATTGTTTCTAACCTTGCAAGAATACCAATTACGATGTTAATAATCAGGTATTCAGAAGATTTGATTAATTCATGTTTAGATATAAAATATACTAAATATATTTCATTTGGTGGTATAGTTGCATTATTTACCATTGGATTATTTGAATTTATTTTGTTTTCTGATTTTGAATTCGTTGATGTATTATTTTTAATATTTAATATATTATATGGATATATATATCGTTTAAGTTATAAAAATTATAAATTATCAATGATAATATGTATGATTATTAGATTATTATAGGTGATTTTATGAAAGAAAAAATTTTAAAATTTTTAGATAGAAATTGGATAATTATTTATAATGCAATAACTCTTATTTTAATTGAATTAATGGCTGTATTAGTAACTTCTGGTAAATTTTATATTTCAAGTCCTCAAATCATTCTTTCTTTAATTTTGTTAATTAGTGTTTGCTTATACATTATTAAAAGCCAATTTGTAAGATATATTACAAGTATAACTATAATGTCTTGTTTTGCAATAGTTGATATAATATTCATTGTAATATATGAAATGACTGGTCAGGTATTTGAATTTCAAATGTTTTCATTAAGAAATGATGCATTTGCTATTATAGAATCAATACCTATAAATACACTTTATTTTTTTGTTGTAGGTATAGTAATAAGTATATTTGTAATATATGGGAAAAGATATTTAAATATTTCTCATTGTAAAATGATTGAACATAAAAGGGAAATAACTATAAAAGTAGCTTCAATACTTATTAGTATATTATTTTTGTTTTTATCTGTAACTTCACTTTCTGTTACAAAAAACTTTTATGATGAATTAATATATTCAACTTCTGATAATTCATATAGTAAATCAGGCGTTTTACCTAATTTTTTTACAGAAATGTATAAGGGTTTAAAAAATAATGAAGAATACGAATGTGATTTTAATGAACTTACAAGCTATTTATTTGATGAAAACCAAATAAAAAAATCAAATCATAAAGATAATTTTGAAAAAGAATATAATGTTGTGACTGTATTATGTGAATCACTTGAATGGATGGCCTTTATTTGTGATTTGGAAAAATATCCAAATGGACTTCAACTTAAAGACCCAACAGGAAAAAATAGAACACAAGATGAACTTGCAAGAGATTTATTTCCAAATTTATATAAAGTAATAGATGAATCAACTATTATGACAAATTTTCATTCTAAAGAAAAAACAGATATATCTGAAAATTATTCAAATATAGGTGTTTACCCTACTAATTCTTATACTAATTATGATTTTTATGATAATACTATTTCTTTAAGCCTAGCAAACACCTTAAAAGCTTTAGATTCTGATATTTCTTGTAATGTTTTTCATAATGGTACTAATACATTTTATAATAGAGATGTATATGAAAGAACAATTGGTTTTGATAATTATTATGCTTATGATGAACTAAAAGAATGTGCTGAATTTACTGATTGGTATAATGAAGGAGAAAGAAATTTAGATTCAGAAATGGTTGATTGTTTTAAGGATGTAATGTTTCCTACAAATAAAAGATTTTATACTTATATAATAAGTATTACAAGTCATGGCCAATATACTTATAGAGATTCATTAAGTAATTATTATGAAAAATTAAATGATTATGGAATATATGTAGATCCTGATAAACCATTTTCAGATACAGTAAATGCTTATCATTCATATGTTGGTGCTTGTATGGAACTTGATAATATGATTGGTAGAATCTATGAAGAATTAGAAGAAAGAGGATTGCTTGAAAATACAGTTATATCTTTATTTGGAGATCATAATTGTTATTACCAAGGGTTATCTAATTATGTGAAAGATATTCCTGATAATTATAAAGAAAAAAATGTAGATTATACATTCTTATATAATGTTCCATGGATTGTAAGAATACCAAATAGTGATGCTTGTTTAGTTGATAAATTTACTTGTACAGCTGATATTTTACCTACTTTATATGATATTTTGGGTATTGATGTTTATGGAAATTTTATGTATGGAAATAGTGCATTTAATGAAGAAGAAAGCATCCTTTATTCTAGAGCGTATAATTTCTTTGTTGGTAATGATATTATTTATACAAGTTTAAATAATATTAAATATCAAGGTGAGTTAGTAAATATTTATGATATAACAAATAAAACACAAAAATTAGTAAATAAAATCAAGAATATAGATTTAGTATTTTATAATGATTATTTTTCACAAAATGTTACAGATAATTTAAAATCTATCTTAAATAAATCATCTATAAATAATGTTAATACTTATGATGATTATTATAAATACAAACTAAGAACTTTAAATAAGGTGAATAATAATGCATAAAGAAGAATTATTTAAATTTTTACAAATTACATTAGGTTTATTTATTTGCTCTATTGGTATAGCTTGTTTTTTCTGGCCTACTAGTTTTATAACTGGTGGAGCATCTGGTCTTTCTATTTTACTAGAACTTATATTTCCTAAAATTTCAAATGTAATATTTTTATATATTATTAATATAATATTATTATTAATATCTTTACCTATACTCGGTAAAAACTATTTTATGAAAACTTTATATGCAACATTAATGTTACCCACAATGGTAGCTTTACTTGAATTTATAGTTGAAAAATCAGGTATTTATGTAACACTTCAAAATCTAGAAGGATGGATAATTGTGACATTTTCAGCTGTACTTATGGGCCTTGGTCAAGGTTTTACTCTTCATGCAAATGGTTCAACAGGCGGTCTTGATGTGTTAGGTTCAATTGGATTTAAATGTTTTCATATTCCGTATTCGGCTTCTAATTTTGTAATTAATGGTACTATTATAGTTTTTGGTATGATACAAACAGGACTTGAAAAAGGATTAATGGCTATCGTATTTATGGTTCTTGTTGGGGTTGTACTTGATAGTGTAGTATTTCAAAGTTTAGGAAAAAAAGCTGTATTTATTAAATCTGAAAAGTCAGAAGAAATTAAAGATTTAATTACAAATACACTTCATCGTGGTGTAACAGTAATTGATTGTAAGGGTGGATATTCAAATTTAGAAGGAAAAATGCTTGTATGTGTATGTATGTCAAAAGAATATGTTATGCTTAGAACATTGATTGATTCTATTGATAAGTCTGCATTTACATTTATGACTAAAGCTCAAGAAGTAAGAGGGTATGGATTTTCAGTTGGAATTAAAAATAGAAAAGAACATATTCAATCGTTAAAGGATTTAGATGAAAATGATATTAACTAGTTTTTTAGAAATATTTGTCCCAATTATATTTTTTATACTTATTATATTGTTTTTCTTATTTAGATATATTGCTAAATATAAAAGAAAGAAAATGCTTGAAGGTGGAAAATATATTAAATATTATTTTGATAATAATAAAGATTTATATCTTACTGAATATATTCCATCTAAAAATAAACCTTTAAATAGACAAAATACAGAAATATTTTTAGCTAATTCATTTTGTTTAATACTTCAAAGTTATAAGATAAAAAGAATTGAATATAAAGATATCTATTGGGTTTATGGCATGACTACAAATAGAAATAAAAATTCTAAATTCTATTTTGAAGCGTTAGTAATTCATACAATAAAAGGCAAATATACTATATATTTAAAAAATCAACTTCCTTATGTTAAATATTTTAATAATTTAAATATTTTAGTAGGGTATAATAAGATAATTAAAAATAAATCTTTAGAAATTAAAAGGGTGTTAAAAAATGAAAGAAGAACAAATAAGAAAATATAATCTTCATTTTAATAATATTGATTTAAAAAATCCCATTACTTTAGGTAATGGGGATTTTGCGATTACACTAGATCAAACAGGTACTCAATCATTATATAAAGATTTTAAAGATATACCACTTACAACTATATCTAATAAAAATTGGTTTTATAAAGATTTAACTAATATTCAAATAAAACCTACCTATATAGATGGTAAATCTTATATGCTATATAATTTTGATAATAATTATAATTTTAATTTATTAAGACAATATCCTCATAAATATAGTTTTATGCATATGGTTTTAATTGATGAAAATAACAATATTATAAATAAAGATTATATTACAAATATTTCATCAGAACTAGACTTATATTTAGGGATATTTAAAAGTTCATTTTATTATAATAATGAAGAAGTAAAAACTAATGCATTAATATATCAAGACAGTGATCAACTATCTTTTGATCTTGAATCATCTAATTTAAAATTAGCACTTATATTTAACTTCCCATCTTATGAAAAGGCTGGATATAAAAAAGCTAATGTCAATGTAAAAATATTAAATGATAAGATAAGTTTAATATATGATGATATTAATTCTTTAACATTTAATATTAAATCAACTTGTAATTATATTTTACATGATAATATGATAATATTTAATAATAATGTTTTAAATTTGAAATTATCTTTAGATGATATTAAAGATGAAGGTAAAATGTTAGATATATTTTGGGAAGAAGATAATGGCATAGTTATTGATAATGATATTTTAGTTAGAAGAATGGTACTATCTAAATATTTACTTCATATAAATTCAACAGGTATATATCCACCTTCTGAGGCGGGGTTAACTTATAATAACTGGAATTCTAAATTTCATCTTGAAATGCACTTGATACATTCGTTATGGAATATCTATAATAATCATTTAAATGACGTTTTAAAGAGTTTTGATTATTATCTAAATATTTATTCAATATCAGAAAAAAGAGCTAAATTAAATGGGTATAAGGGGATTAGAATTCCAAAGATGACATCTCCAGATGGTCTTGATAGCCCTTCTAATATTGGACCTTTACTTATTTGGCAAGCTCCTCATGTCTTGTTTATGTTACAAGAAATATATTATATTTATAATAGAAAAGATATATTATTTAAATATGAGTCTTTAATTAAAGGAACGTTAGAATTTATGATTTCTTTATTAAAATATAAGGACTCAAAGTATCAAATAATAGATCCAATCTTAGAGTGTTGTGAAGCAATTCCTATTGATAAATGTGCAAACCCAATGTTTGAAATAGAATATTTTAGATATGTACTTCAAAGGCAAAAATCTATTGATTTAGAATTGTATAATAAATATCAATATGATTATGATACCTACATTAATAATTTAATAGAGCCTAAAATAAATGATGAAATTTATCTTAAAACTGGTATGATTAAAGATAAGTATGAAATATATAAGGACCATCCTACAGAGGTATTTTCTTATTCTTATTTTAAATCTGATAGAATAGATAAGAATATTATGAAAAATACTATTGATTATGTAATTAATAATATGGATTTGTCCTCTTATTGGGGATGGGATTTTCCTTTAATGGGTCTTTGTTATTTAAATTTAGGATTTATAGATGAATCTATTAATACTACATTATATGATAGTATTAATAATCAATATTTATATAATGGTCATAATACGTCTTGTAGAGATGATTTAAAGGTTTATTTACCTGGAAATGGTGCATTTTTAATTTATTATTATTTCTTATCATTGAAAATAAGCAAAAAAACTAATATAATAAATAAAAAGGAGCTTTAATATGAATGGTAAAAGATTATATATTCATGTAATTATAAGTGGTGTTTTAATATTGCTAGCTACATTATTTTTAGTTATTGCGATGAATATGATGGAAGATAGTGATATTGTATCGAGTGCTGAGTTGTTATTAATTGGTGTAGGTACTATTTGTTTTATTTGCGGTATGGCAAATATATTATATACAGTTTATAAAGTGCTAAAGGATAAGAAGATAATATGATTAAGTTAGATTTAATAAATGATATTTTAGTTTTAAAAATGAAAAAATATAATAAGAAGGCTTTACTTATAGGCTTTATTGGACTTGTAGTTTTATTAATATTTTTCTTTATATTTTCAGATATATTACCTAAAGTTGTAAGTATGTCATTTTATATTACATTATTTTATATTATTTTATTTGCTGTAGGTTATTTTATATGGCTTATAAGAAATACTAAACAAATTTATACTACTGTTACTTTAGATTTCAATAAAATTGTATTAAGTGGTAGTGAAGAATTGATACTTAAGCATGAAGGTCTTGCGTATGTATGTTTAGATTTTGATTATCATCCAGATATTTATGTGGATTTCATATACAATGAAGAAGTTCATTATAAGTTTATGATTCATAAGAATTCATATCCTCAAATGAAGTCATATTTAGTAGAACACAGAATTAATTATGAAGAAATAAATAATTCATAAATATAAAGGAAGTGATTTGATGCGTAAATTTATTTTTTTATGCATGAGTATTATTTTGATATTTTCTTTAACATCATGTGATTTTGATTTTCTTACAACTTCTAAAAAGGAAGAAACTGTTTATAGTTTTGAAAATGATAGTTTGAAAAATAATGGTCCTTTGACACAAAAATGTATGCCATCTATTGGTGATGTTAATGTACTTGTAATACCTATTAATTTTACTAATACTTTAAATAGTGAAGAAAATAAAGAACTCATTAATAAAGCTTTTAATGAGTCTAATATTATAAATAATAATCAAAGTGTATCATCATATTATAAAGAGTCTAGTTATGGCAAGCTTAATTTATCATTTGAGGTACTTGATTGGTTTACACCATTATTTGATAAAGATTATTATGAAAATTATAATGAAAATAATAAAATAGGTTCTGATATTATATTAGATGAGGCATTAAAGTATTATGATGATGTTCTTGATTATTCTAATTATGATACTGATAAAGATGGGTATATTGACGCAGTTTGGATGATTTATGATATTACTCCTAATTCTAATAGTGATTTTTGGTGGGCATTTACATCTTTATCTAGTTCAAAGAATAAGTATGACAATTTAAGAACATTTGCATATTCTTTTGGGTCTTTTGATTTTATATATAGTAGTAGCGAATTAAATGAATTTGATGCTAAAACATATATCCACGAGACTGGTCATTTGATGGGGCTTGACGATTATTACTCTTATAATCCTTCTGTTAAGGGACCTTTATATGGTGCTGATATGATGGATTATGATTTGGGTGATCACTCATCATTTTCTAAAATATTACTTGGGTGGATAAAACCTATTATTGTTACAAGCAGTGGTGATTATGAAATTTATCCTTTATCTACATCAAAATTTGATAATGTTATCTTAATTTCTAATCATGAAGTTACTAGTATTTATGATGAATATATACTCATTGATTACTTTACTAATGAAGGACTTAATTATAATGAAGGCTTATTTAAAAATAATTTTACGCAAACTAGTGAATCAGGTATTAGAGTATATCATGCAAATGGTATGATTAATTATGATGAAAATGGTAAAATAAAAATGTCAGATAATGAGTATTATCAGTCTGGATTCAAATATAATAATTCAATGACAAATTTTCAAATGCTTAAATTATTAGGGTGTAGTGTTCCTAGTTATGGTTATTATTTAGCTTCTAGCAGTTTTTTGTACACTCCATCATCTTTAATGTTTGGTTACGATGTTTATCAAAATTATCAATTTTCAGATATGTCATATATTAATTTTACTATTAAAGTTAATAGTTTATCTAATGTTGCAAATATATCAATTGAATTGGAGGAATAAGTATGATTTTAACATATGATGAAGGATTAGCTAAAGCTTCTAATAAAGAATGGTTTTTATCTTTTTTTAAAAGAGAAGATATTGCAAGTGATGAAGAAGTTAAAATAATTAATAAGCTTGTTTTAGAAGTAGGTGTTAAATACTTAAATGAATATTTCGAAGATGAAGAAGATATTATTTTACAACATGATTATGTTTTAGATTTGATTGATTATTTGAATGAGGTTAAAGAAATTAATGGATAATATTTTACAAGAGTTATTATTACTAAAAAATAAAAAAGATTTAGATACATACTATGAAAATGTTTTGTTAAATAAAAAAGAATATCCTCTTGCAGGCGCATTTGAGGCTATGTGTCTTTATAATATGTATAGTTATTCTACTGAATTTAATGGTAGTTATTATTTGTATCCATATAAATTACAAAAAAGAATTGAAATTGCCAATAACAACTCCTCTAAGCCTAAATTTAGTTTAGTTAATGGCATTTATACATTTAAAGGATCTATTAATTTAGAAGAACTTGAAGACATTTTAAATGTTTTAACTAATTATGCGGAAGTCAATTTAATATGTAAAATATTATCGTTTGCACTTCCTGTAATAGTAAAGTTACCACTTTCTGAAAGTTTTTTTGTAGCTTTAGGAGTTGCTAAGTTTAATCATGTAGAACTACCTTTAAAAATAGGTCAATATTATACACAAGATTATTTAAATGAATGTGCTGGTGAAAAATTTTATCAAAATGGTAGGATTAAACTTAAGAAGATTATAGCACTTTCTCAACTGCCAAATAAAGCTAAATCAATGTATTTTACGTTGCCTGCTTTATATGATGCATTATCACAAAGTGCAACATTTGATTATGGAATTATATCACTTCAATGTTATAAAATAATTGAAATAACTACAAAAGATATATTAAATGATATGCTTAAAGATAAATCAAAAGAAGAAATATATGATATGTTAGATGAAAATCTACAAGGGATTTATAAAAGAGAAAAATTTAGTATTGATTATTTAGAAATTGGTAAGATATATGTAATGATGAAAAATAGTTTATATAATGATGATGAATTATCTTTGATTATAAAAGATTATTTTGATGATTTACTTGAAGATTATATCTCTTATATTAGTCCAGAATATATAAGTCATTTTAGAAATAAACCGGCACATGGTGAGTATTTAGTTGAAGAAGAAGCAACTAAAGCACTAGGATTACTTGATGATTTTATTAATAAAGTATTATATCAATTAAGAAAAAAATAAGGAGTAATTGTACTCCTTTTTAAGATTTTGTGTCTAATTATAGTATTTGCAAGAATATGTTATCAATATTAAATTATTAAGTATTATGATTTTTTTAATTAAATTGTCTGATTAACTTTTGATAATATAAAAATATAAATTAGAAGATATGAATACAGTAGTTGTTCATTTGAAATCTCAAGACCCACATGTTACAATGTATATATAGGAAGTCTATATAAGACGGTGCTGCTCCTTTTTTTAGTGGAGGTGGTACTTATGTATAATTTTTCATTTTACTTGGTATCTCCTCAAGCGTTCTTGAAAGCTTTTAATTTTGAGAAGAAAAGGAGATATCTATTTTGATATTAGAATTTCTTTTATCGGTTCTTGCTGGTATTTTGGCATCATTAGTTGTCGATTTATTTAAAGGAATTGGTAAATTAATTCGAACTTATTTCGACAAGGAATAGGGATAGCAATTTAGAGGAAAAAATTAAAAACACCGTTGGTAGCGGTGCTTTCTCTAAATTGACATTATGTTAATATAGGAGTAGCCTGTTATTATGTAGGCTTCCTTCAAGTATATTATATGTTATTAATATAAAATTATCAAGTAAAATGATAGTAATTACGCATTAAAATTTGCGTTTTTTTATGCTTTTTCATATATTTTCTA
>CAYSEZ010000033.1:0-9968 GCA_964430375.1 uncultured Mycoplasma sp.
TTAATTATATGAACATGTGCTACTACGGTAATATGAATTATTATTTGTACAATAGTTAGCGCATGCTGTTTCTGTTTTTAATCCATTTGAACTACAAGAGAAATTATATTCTTCTTGATCTGTTTTTGAATAACAAGTACATGTTCCGGTAATTGTAGATGAATTTGTGTTAGAATTTGATCCAGCGACAAAGTCTTTGTATCTATAATTCTTTATTCCTGCATTATTTTTACATGAAACGTATAAGTTATGTGTTCCTGATGATATTATATCAAAATATATATAAGCATTGTTTTTTGATGATGGACAATATGTAGAGTTTGGACAATCTATATTCCAATCTGTTCTCCAACTTGAAGATGTTGATTTTTTCCATTCTCCCCATATCCAATCAATTCCACTTTCTTCATCTGTACAATAGAATTTTACTCTAGTTGAACTTGACCAAACATATGTTATTACTGGAGCAGTTGTATCTATTTTTAATTCATATGAAACTGTATCACTACATTTTGTAATATCTTCGCTATTACAAGCTTTAACGTAATATGTTGTAGCACCTTGTTTACTTATTTCTCCAGTAGTTGTTCCACTTGTAGTTAATTTATCTTTATCTGTACCATAATAATAAACTACTTTACCACTTCCATTTGTTATAGTGCTTCCACTAAAGTTTAAAGTTACATTTGTTGTATGCCATTTACCACTTTCAATATTATCACTGGCTTTTATTGTTGGTTTACTAGGTATATTATATGTATCTGTTCCTGTTTTATCTAAAACTTTATCTGATGTATTATTTGTCTTATCTGTTGTATCACTAGTACTAATTGATTTATAGTTAGTTGTTTCTACTACTGAGACTGTTACCCCTATTATTTTTCCAAGATAAGCATTTGTTAACTTAAGTGATGAAGTATTATTATTTATTTCTGTTTTTGTTCCATTTTCACTTGTTTTATACCACCATTTATATGTTTTGGTTCCTGATGAAGTACTGATTACTGTGGCAGTTAATGTATTATCTACTTTGTTTGTTCCTTCGATTTTTACATTTAATGTAGGAGTAGCTTTTTCTATCTGACATTTAAATGTTACATCTTTTGTAGTATTATCTTTCCAAACATATCCATTTTTTAATTTTGCTGTAATTGTATAAGTTCCTGCGTTTATTTGAGTATTGTTTGATAATTCATACATATTTGTACTAGATGTAGTAGTTAATTCTTGTTTTTTTCCATTATATGTTAATGATGTTTTACATAATGATGAGGTTGGTTTAACTACTTTGCTTTTACCATTATCTACTACTGTAACTGTAATAGTTTTTGATATTTTTTCATCTATTGTTGTAGCAGTTATTGTAGTTTTGCCTATATTTATTCCTGTAATTTTACCATTTTTAACAGTTGCTACTGATGTATCTTTACTAGTCCATACAATTGTAGTATTAGTAGGTGTTGTGGTAGCAGTTATTGTTTTACTTTCTCCAACTTTTAATTCTATATTAGTTTCGCTTAGTTTTAAATCTGTAATTTCATTTGTTTTTTCTATTATGTTAATAGTAAATGCATATTCTTTACCTGTTTCTTTATCTGTTACTTTTATTATAGAATCACCAATTTTATTTGCTTTTGCAATACCGTCTTCAATAGATAGATTATCATTATCTGAAGTATATGTTATATTATTATAACATTTGCTTACTCCTAAATCTATATTAGCTTTTAAGGCAAATTGTTGTCCTTTTTCTAATGTTATTTTATCTAACATGATAGAATCTTCATTTAATTTTTTACATATTAATATATTTTTATTATCTTCAAGTGTTTTACCATTTATACTAGCATTAGTAGTTAATTTTATTTCTCCAGATGCTAATGCATTTATTCTATTATTTACTTCTTTTCCCTCTAATGTTGGATAATCTAATATAGCTAATTTTTCATCGGATAAAGTAAAATTATATTTTATGTTATCTGAAGTGTTTTTACTTTTTACAGAAGTTTTAAATGTGTTTTCGTCTCCGATATATATTATATCTGGAATATCAACATTTAAAGTATCTTTTGTATTTTTTGAACAACTTCTTGTTAATAGAAGAATAATTATTATTAATATTATTATTAATATAATAAATAATACTTTTTTATATTTTTCTAAATAATATTTTATTGTTTTCTTTTCTTCTTCATTTTCGTATACTACATTATAATCATCATTAAATTCAGATAATTCTTCATTATTAATTTCTTGATTTTCTACAAAATCATTATTGTCTACATTTGACATTATATCACTCCCTATTCTCTTCTTTAGTATAACATGTTTTTTGTTTAAAATCTATATAAATTTTATAATTTAAAAAAAATACTATTTTGTAGTATTTTTTAAATAAATTCTTAATCTTTTAATTGTTTTGGTTTCTATTTGTCTTACTCTTTCTTTAGTAATACCATTTATTTTTGCTACTTCATCTAAAGTTTTTGCTACTCCATCATCTATACCATATCTTTCATAAATTATTTTTCTATCTCTATCACTTATTTCTGGAGCATTTTCTATTAAGTTAATAATATAATCTATATATTCTTTTTGAATTATTTGATCTTCTAATGTGTTTCCATCTTGACTATTTATATAGTCATATGGAGTAATTTTACTATCTCCTACTATTTTATCAAATGATGTTGGTTGTTCACTTATTTTTAATAAATGTCTTACTTCGATAATTTTTAAATTTAATTCTTTTGATATTTCTTCTGGAGATGGTTTTCTATTGTTTTCTGTTTCAAACTTAATACAAAAATAATTTATTTTCTTTATTTTATCATATGTTTTTACAGGAACTTTTATCATTCTAGAAAGTTCTGGCATAGAATGCATTATTGATTGTTTTATCCACCAAATTGCATAAGTGGAAAATCTATATCCTTTTGAAACATCAAATTTTTCTATTGCTTTTATAAGTCCTATATTACCTTCTTGTATTAAATCTAGTAATGGTACTCCATAATGAGTATATTTTTTTGCTACATATATTACTAATCGTAAATTATGTTCAATTAGTTTTTGTTTTGCTTCTTCATTACCTTGTTTTGCTAGAGTAGCTAGTTCTATTTCTTCATCCTTTGTAAGCATAGGAATTAAATATATTTCATTTAAGTAATCTTTATAAGCATCTGTAATTATATTATCTTCCATATTACACCTTTAATACTATTTTCTTGTTAAGATCTTTGAATTATTATATGATGTTTCTCTTGATTTTGATTGAAGATATATTCTTAGTTTTTTTAGAGTATTCTTTTCTATTTGTCTTACTCTTTCTCTGGAAAGTCCATATATTTCTCCGACTTCTTGAAGTGTTTTTTCTTTTCCATCAATAACTCCATATCTTTGATATATTATTTCTCTATCTCTATCACTTACTCTTGGTGCTTCTTCTATTAATTTCATCATTTCTAAGATATATTCTCTTTGAATTGCATCTGCTTCTAAGTTTCCTTGTTTTTCATCTTCGATAAAATCAATTGTAGCAGCTTCTTTATCAGGTCCTATTGGTTTTTCAAGTGATACTGGTATTTCTTGACTTCTTATTATTCGTTTTGCAGTTTCTTCTTCTATATCTAGAGCTTCTGTTATTTCTTTTATTGTTGGTTTTCTATAATATTTTGATTCAAATTTTGCAACAAAGAATTCAAGTTTTCTCATTGTTTCATATGCATGTACAGGCATTCTTATAATTCTTGATGTTTCAGGTAATGAACGAGTTATTGATTGTCTTATCCACCATGTTGCATAAGTAGAAAATCTATATCCTTTTGAAACATCAAATTTTTCTACTGCTTTATAAAGTCCAATATTACCTTCTTGTATTAAATCTAGTAATGGGACACCAGATGGAACATATTTTTTTGCAATTGATACAACTAAACGTAAATTGTGTTCAATTAGTTTTTGTTTTGCTTCTTCATCACCTTGTTTTACTAAAGTAGCAAGTTCTATTTCTTGTTCATTAGTTAATAAAGATATAGCACCAATTTCATTTAAATATGTTCTTACTGAATCATTCTTTTTACCAGTATATTCATATCTTATTTTTTCATTTGATTCATATGATATTTCTATTTTGTTTTCTAAACAATATTTGACTATTTCATCTATTGTTTCTTCATTTAAGTTTTCTTTTTCTAAATCTTGATAATTTATTTTTTCATTATTCATTATTCTTTCTATAATTTCTTTAATATTATTTTCCATATATATTCTCCTTTTAATTACTTTCTTATTTTTTGTTTTATATTTTCATATTCATTTAATTCTAAATAAGTTTTCAACTTTTTTAAAACTGTTTTTTCTATCATATTAACTCTTTGTTTTGTAATTCCATATAAATTTCCTAGTTCTTCACAGGTTTTACTTTCTCCGATTATTCCATATCTTTGATATATTATATTTTTATCTCTTTCTTTTAATATTGATTTATCTTCTAGTAAGTCTAGCATTTGTTCTATAGTTGTTTTTTCAATTACTATGTCTTCGGTTAAGTTATCTTCTCTTGTGTCTTCGATAAAGTCTAAATAAGTTGAATCAGTGTTATTGTTTACTGGTTTTTCAAATTCTAAAACACCTCTATTAATTATGGTTTTTACTGTATCTTCAGATATATTTAAAGATTCAGTTATTTCTTTTATTGTTGGTTTTCTAGAATTTAACATTTCAAATTGTGAAATGAATTGGTTGACTTTTTTTATTTGTTCATGAGTATAAATTGAGATTTTCATTACTCCATTTTTTGTTGTTATTGCTTTTGTTATTGATGCAAATATCCACCATGTTGCATGAGTAGAAAATCTATATCCTTTTGAAACATCAAATTTTTCTACTGCTTGCATTAAACCAATATTACCTTCTTGTATTAAATCTAGTAATGGCATTCCATAATCTTTGTACCTTTTGGCAATTGCTACTACTAAACGTAAATTATGTTCAATTAGTTTTTGTTTTGCTTCTGTGTCTCCGTTTTTTGAAAGTATTCCTAATATTTTTTCTTGTTCTAAAGTCAGTAATGGAATTTTACTTATTTCATTAAAATACATAGAAATTGAATCAAGTTCTTCATTATCTTCCATATTACTTGTATTTAAAGATATATCATATTTTATTTCAATATTTTTTTCTATACAATGGTTTATTATGCTACTTAAATCATCTTCACTTAAGTTTTCATTTTCTAATTCTTGATAACTTATTTTTCCATTATCATGAATTTTTTTTACTATTTCCTCCATAGTATTTTTCATAATTACATCCCCCTCTTATGAATGTTTTATATTATACTACTTTTTTTTAAATTAGTCAACTTTTTTCTACAAATAATAGTTAATATGTGTGTTATTTTGTTATTGGTGATTAAATGAAAGTTAAAATATATGATGAAGAAAATGAATTAGATTTAGAAGAAAAAATCAATGACTTTATTTTTGAAAAAGAAGTCATTGATATTAAGTATCAAATTGCAATTGCAGTATCAGGTGAAGAACAAATATATTGTTATTCTGCGATTGTAATATATAATTAATTAATTTTTATTAAAATAGTTATATGCTTCTTTAGTAGCTATTCTACCTCTTGAAGTTCTTTTCATAAAGCCTATTTGAATTAAGTATGGTTCGTACATATCTTCAATTGTTGAAGCTTCTTCGCCAATACTAGTAGCAAGTGTATCTATTCCTACAGGGCCACCATTAAACTTATCTATTATAGTTAGGATAAGTTCTTTATCTGTTTCATCTAAGCCTACTTTATCTATTTTTAATCTATCTAGAGCTTTATTAGTTATTTCTAAATCAATATGGCTTTTTGCTTCGACTAGTGCAAAGTCTCTTACTCTTTTTAATAAGTTATTTGCTATTCTTGGAGTACCTCTGCTTCTTCTAGCAAGTTCTAGAGCTGCATCACTATCTATTGCTACTCCAAGTACTCTTGATGTTCTTTCTATTATTTTTGTTAATTCTTCTGTTGTATAATAGTGTAATTTATTTACTATACCAAATCTATCTCTTAGGGGTGCAGTTATATCTCCAGCACGTGTTGTAGCACCTACTAAAGTAAATGGTGGTAAATCTATTTTTATATTACGAGATGATCCGTCGCTACCTATAATAATATTTAAAGTAAAATCTTCCATCGCAGGATAAAGTATTTCTTCAATATATCTAGGCATACGATGTATTTCATCAATAAATAATACATCACCTGGTTCTAAAGTAGAAAGTATTGCAGCAAGATCTCCACTTTTTTCTATTGAAGGTCCACTTGCAGTTTTAATATTTACTCCAAGTTCATTTGCTATAATATTAGCCATAGTAGTTTTACCTAGCCCTGGAGGACCATATAATAAAACATGATCTAAACTTTCTCCTCGTATTTTAGCAGCTTTTATAAAAACTTTCATATTTTCTTTTAATTCTGTTTGTCCAATATATTCTTCAATTAAAAGAGGTCTTATTGAGCTTTCAAACTCTATTTCTTTTGTTTCTAATTCTTTTTTCATAAAAATCTCCTACTTAAGTAATAATTTTAATGCTTCTTTTACTTTATCTTCAATTGTTAAAGAGTTATCTATTTTACCTAAAATATGTTTAAAGTCTTTTTCTTTGTATCCTAAACCTTTTAATACTTCAGAAAGTTCAGTAATATCATCAGTTTCAGTAGTAGATTCTGTTATAGATACTTTTCCTTTTAAATCAAGTATTATTTGTTTAGCAACTTTTTCTCCAACTTTAGGGAATTTTTTTAAATATAATATGTTTTCTCTTTCTATTGCATCACTTATACCACTTACAGATCCTGTAGCAAGCATAGGAATAGCCATTTTAGGTCCAACTCCTTTAACACTAATAAGTTTTAGAAACATTTCTTTTTCTTCAATTGTTTTAAATCCATATAAACTATTTTCATCTTCTCTTATAAATTGGTATAAATATACTTTATATTCTTTATCTAATTCAAAAGCATAAGGATTAGGTACATAAATAGTATATCCTATGTTGTTTACTTCAAGAACTATATAAGAAGAAGATTGAAAAGTTATTTTTCCATAAAAATATGAATACATATAATCACCAACCTATCAATTACATAATAGCATTTTAAAGTACATATATGCAAGTAAAATTAATTGTTTGTATTAAAAAATATAATCAAATTAGTTTAAGATTATATTTTTATATAAAAATACTATTTTACCATTTTTTCTATATCTTTAGGAACTTTGTCTTCTAAAATGGTATTAATTATTTTATCCTCTTTTTCTTTTGATACATCTTTACCAGTTAATTTACTTATTTCTTTTATTACATCTCTTAATGAAGATTCATTTTTCATATTATCTCCTTGTAATTTTTCTGCTAGAGAGAGGATAGTATCTTTGTTTACATTTGTTTTCTTTTCTATTTTTTTAAAAAAATTATCACTAAATTTCATAAAACACCTCTATTAAAGTATATGTAATAGAAGTGTTTTTGTTATTCTAAATCGTTTTTATTTTTAAATACTATTTCAATAGGTACTCCTTCAAAATCAAAGTTTTCTCTTATTTTATTTTCTAAATATCTTAAATATGAGAAATGTACTAAAGTTTTATCATTAACATTAAATGTAAATTTTACTGGGTTAGTACTAGATTGATAAGTGTAATATATTTTAAGTCTTCTTCCTTTATATGATGGAGCAGGATTTAATTGATATGCATCCATTATTACATTATTAAGTACTGATGTTTTTACTTGCTTATTTAAATTTTCTCTTACTTTTTTAACTTCTGGCATAAGGGTATGAAGTCTTTTTTTAGTAAGTGCTGATAGGAATACTATTGGTACATAATCTATAAATTTAAATTCTTCTCTTAATTCTTTAGTAAATTTTTTAATATCTTCGTCTTTATTTTCTACTGTGTCCCATTTATTTACTACAATTATTAAGCCTTTTCCTCGATCGATTGCATAACTTGCTATATGTTTATCGTGTTCTATTATACCTTCCTGTCTATTTATTACAAGTAAACAAATATCTGCTCTTTCTATTGCACGTATACTTCTAAGTAAACTATATTTTTCTATTACTTCATATATTTTACCTTTTTTTCTCATACCTGCGGTATCTATTAGTATATAATCTTCTTTATCATATTTAAAATATACATCTACTGCATCTCTTGTAGTACCTGCGACATTACTTACTATTAGTCTATCTTCATTAAGTAATGCATTAACTAAACTACTTTTTCCTACATTTGGTCTACCTATTACACATATTTTAGTTTTATCTATTTTTTCTTTTTCATATGGTTTAAAATTACTTACTATTTCTTCTAATAAGTCAAGTATACCTGTATTTTGTTCTGCACTTATAGTAATGTATTTATCAAAACCTAATTCATAAAAATCATATATATGGTTTTCAGATTCTTTACTATCTGCTTTATTTATAACTACAATTACTTCTTTACCACTTTTTCTTAACATATCACGAACTTCATAGTCATTTGCGGTTAATCCTTCTTTGCCATCTACTACAAAGATAATTTTATCTGCTTCAAGTATTCCTATTTCTACTTGGGTTTTTATTTCATCATTAAATAAAGATGAAGAAATATCTATACCACCAGTATCTATAAGATTAAATTTATAATTACCATACTCTACTTCTCCATAAATACGATCACGAGTTACACCTGGAGTATCTTCAATTATAGATATCTTTTTACCTACTAATTTATTAAATAAAGTACTTTTTCCTACATTAGGACGCCCTACTATGCAAACAGTTTGATTAATCATTTTATCACCCCAACTTGTTACTTATTATATCATGTTTTTTTATAAAATGGAATATCTTATGGGGATTTGTATTATTTTTATTATTAAATTAACTTTTTAGTCTTACTCTTAATTTATTTAATATTTCTTTTTCAGTTCTATATACTTTAGTTTGATTTATATTCATTACTTTAGATGTTTCACTTTGAGTTAGTCCTTGTTCATATCTATTTTTTATTATAGATTGTTCAAAAAGAGATAAGTTTTCTATTTCATTTTTTAAATCTAATTTATCAGCATCTATATCTTTATCATTATATCCTATAAAGTCATATAAACTTATTTCATCATTATCTAAACTTTCTACTAAATTGGTTATATCTTTTGCTTCTTCTAGTAGTTTGTAATCTATTTTTAAATATAACGATATTTCTTCTAGAGTTGGTACTTTCTGTAATTTTTGTTCTAAATAAGAGCTTGTTTTATCTATTAAAGTGTTTAATTTTACTAAATCTTTACTTACTTTAAAATAATTACTTTCTCTTATAAAGTTTTTTACTTCTCCTAGAATATAGAAGTAAGCATAAGTAGAAAACTTTGTATTTTTGTTTGCTTTATAATTTTTATAAGCATTAATAAGTCCAATAATACTTACTTGGTATAAATCATCTATATCAAAGTAATAACTATATTTATTAATTATGGAATAAATTAATCTTTCATTTTCTTCTATTAATACGTTTATATCAGTATTCATAGGTTAACTAGGTTAAATGCTGCTAGTTCGTCATTAACTTGATAAAAGTTTTCTGCGATACAAGCATTGTAATCAAATAATTTATTTATTCCACATACTATCATTTTTCCTTTATTTTCTAAAATATATTTATAGTTATCTAGTATTATTTTTACACCAGTTTCATCTATATAAGTTAAATCATTTAAGTTAATTAATAAGTACTTAATACCATTATTTCTTATTATATTAGATAATTCTATATCAATTTCATTACAATTATCTTTAGTTAGAACTCCTTTTAATCTTACAATAAATATACCTTTTTCAAATAACATATCAATATCCATATAATCACGTATAATCAATCTTAAGGAATTATTAATTTCTTAGATTGATTTTTCCTT
>CAYSEZ010000034.1:0-9912 GCA_964430375.1 uncultured Mycoplasma sp.
TTTCTTTGTTTATTGAACTATAAATAATTAGAATTCTTTGTTATATTTGATTTTTATTTCTTGAACTACAATTTTTTTAAATTGTTTTTTGCCTTTTTGTATAATTAAATTATCATTTTGAAAATCATGTATTGTAATTATTTTAGCAACATCTGTTACTTTATTACCATTTACACTTATTCCATTTTGTTCTATCATTCTTCTTGCTTCTGATTTTGATGGAACAATTTTTGAATATAGTATTAAATCAAGTAACAATATACCATTTTCTACTTCATTTTTTGAAATTATAATAGTCTCTATATTTTCAGGTATTCCGCCTTTTGCTACTGTAGCATAACGTTCTTCAGCATCTTTTATAAATTCCTCACCATGATACATTTTAATTATTTCCCTTGCATAAATTTTATGTGCTTCAACTATGTCTTTTTCTATTTCATTTTTTACTACATCTAAATCTAAATCAGTAGTTAATTTAAAATATTCCATTAAAACATTGTCAGGAATTCTCATAGCTTTTTCAAACATAATTTCTGGTTTTTCATCAATGCCAATATAATTACCTAATGATTTACTCATTTTTTCTTTGCCATCAATTCCAACAAGTAATGGAAAGCACATTATGTCTTGAGGATTTTGCCCATAGTCTCTTTGTAGCTGTCTACCTACTAACAAATTAAATGTTTGATCTGTTCCACCTATTTCTATATCTGCGTTTAATGCAACTGAATCATATCCCTGCATTAATGGGTATAAAAACTCATGAATACCAATAGGAATATTATTTTTGAATCTATTATAAAAATCATCTCTTTCTAAAATTCTTGCTACAGTATATTTCCCAGTTAGATTAATAACATCTTCAAAAGTCATTTTTGAAAGCCACTTTGAATTATAGACAATTCTAATTTTATTTGGATCTAAAATTTTTGCTACTTGTTTAAAATAAGTTTCCCCATTTTTTCTTGTTTCTTCAAAACTTAAAGATGGTCTTGTTTTTGATTTTCCAGATGGATCACCTATCATAGCGGTAAAATCACCGATTACAAAAACTATTTCATGACCTAATTCTTGCAATATTTTTAATGCTCTAAGTGGTACAGTATGACCTAAATGTAAATCAGGTCGTGATGGGTCTGCGCCAAACTTTACTACTAATTTTTTTCCACTATTTAATTTTTCTAACAAAGTATCTTTATTATGAACTTCAATAGTTCTTCTTAATATTAAATCAATTTGTTCTTCTTTATTCATTATTATCTCCTCCTTATATAAAAAAGAAAAACGCGATAAATTACATCCATAAGGACGAGTTATCGCGGTACCACCTTAATTCATAGTAAAATTCACTATGCACTTGTAGTTATAAAGTTACTAACTAATAAATTCATAATGTGTATTTCAATTATATTATATGTTTAATTGCACCAAACTTAAACTCTCTAAAATATACATAATATAATTTACTTCTTCATTAATCATAATTTATTTAATTTATCTTTATAATACTTTTTAACTAATTTTTTAGTATGAAGTATTTCTTTTTACCTTTTCTTAAGATATTGTATGTTCTTTTGTTATCTAGTTTTTGGTGTTCATCTGTTACTATTTCTCCATTTATGTTTATGGCTTTTGCAGTAATAAATTCTCTTACTTCTCTTTTTGATGTAAATATTTTTGTATCTATTAGAATATCAATTATATCTTTTTCTACATCTATTTTAAAAGAAGGCATACTTGTTTCTAATGATTTTATTTCTTCTTCAGTTAAATCTTTTGTGTTTCCTTTAAATAGTGCGTTTGAGATATTTTTTGCTTCTTTGAAACTATTTTCTCCGTGTAAGAATGTTATAACTGATTCTGCTAATTTTTCTTGGGCGTATCTTTGTTCTTTGTTTTGTAGGTGAATTTTTTCTATTTCTCCAATTTCTTCTTTAGTATAGAAAGTTAGTTTTTTTAGGTAATCTATGATTATATCATCACTTGAATTTATAAGATATTGATATAATTCATAGGAACTTGTTTTTGTTTTGTCAAGCCATAATGCGTTACCTTCTGTTTTACCAAATTTTACACCATTAGAGTCAAGTACAAGAGGCATTGTAAAGCCGTAAAGTTCTGTGTCAAGTTTTTTACGTGCTAGTTCTATTCCTGTTGTGATGTTACCCCATTGATCTGAACCTGCAACTTGTAGTGTTACTCCTTTTTCTTCGTAAAGGTGAACAAAATCCATTGCTTGCATCATCATATAAGAAAATTCACAATATGTTATACCAGTGTCTAATCTTCTTTTAATTATATCTTTATCTAACATATAGTTTACACTTATGTATTTTCCATAGTCTCTAAAGAAGTCAACAAAGTTTATATTTTTTGACCAGTCATAGTTGTTAACAACTTCAAAGCCAAATATTTCTTTAGCTTGTTTTGTTAGCCCTTTTACATTTTTTTCTACTTCTTCTTTTGTTATCATTGGACGTTCTTTTGATGGTTTTGGATCTCCGATTAAGCCTGTTGCACCCCCGATTAGAAGTATTGGTTTGTGTCCTGCTTTAGCTAGGCGTGTTGCAATTAGAAATGAACTAAAGTGTCCAATATGCATTGAGTCTGCGGTTGGATCTGTTCCTATATAAAATGTTAGTTTTTCATTGTTTAGTTTTTGTTCTAATTCAGGACTACTTATATCTTTTATTAGTCCACGCCATTTTAATTCTTCATAAATATTCATATTTTTTTTCTCCTTCCAAAAAAATATTATAAACATAGGAACGTTTTACCGTGGTACCATCCTATTTTATAATATTACTATTATCTTTTATTCTTAACGCGAATTAACGTTTTAGCTTGTATTTTATTATATTATCTTGATTCATTTTCATCAACCATGAATTTTCTAATTACTAATAATATAACTACTGTTTGTTTGCTAAATATGGCTTTATCATAGCAGATATTTTTTATTTAGTCAAGGATCCTGTTAATCCTTTTTTTAATTTGTGACTTTTTATTAAATACTCTATCCTAATAATTCTATAAGCATTGGACTAAGTAATAATAATAGTAATAATGGAATAAAGAATATTACTGATACTACACTTATTTTAACGGGCATTTTACTTATTTCTGCTTTTGCATCTAATAATTTTTTTTCTCTTATGTAGTCTACTTCTCTATAAACTGTTTCTATTATATTATTACCAAATATATTAGATTGTCTTATATTTAATATAATATTATTTATCGAATCAGATGGTATTCTAGTAGTTAAATCATCTAATGCTTCTTCTAAACTTTTACCAAATTTCATATCTTTTAATACTTTTTTAAATTCTAAAGATAATTCACTATCTATATTTGAAGTAGTTACTTCGATCGCAGTTTTAATACTTCTTCCTGCTTCTAAAGATAAAGCAAGTATTTCAAAGAAATATAATGAATCTTTTTCTAAACGTTTTTCTCTTTTTTTTATTTTATTACCTATAAATAATGGAAAAAATGATATATAGTAAATAAAAGTAATAATAGGACCTAATAAATATCCATAATCAAAGAAATATAATCCTATAAAGAATATACAAAGACTAGTTAAAAATCTTATATTTAGTAAGTTACTAGCACTATAAGTATTGGAAACTCCAAGTAATTTTAGTTTTTTTTCTACTTTTAAGATCATGTTTTTACTATATATTTTAGAACTTATTCCTGATTTTTTCTTTTCCATATCATCACTCTTTCAATTTTGTTATTTTTTTTACTATAATTATATATGAAATATAAAGTAATAAAATAATTATAGAGATTATTTTACCTATAGTAGTACTTATTAATGGTTTAAAATAACTCTTGTTAAATAAATATATTATTATAAATATAAAAAATGGCATACTTGCTAGAACTTTAAATACAAATTTTGACATAGCAAGGGTTGAATTTAATTCATCATTTAATCTTTTTCTAGATATTAAGCTTCTTTCTATTGAAGAAAATACTTTAACTACATTACCACCTGTTTTATTTAGTATTACAAGAGATGATGCCATATAAGAAGCTTCTTCGTAAGGCATTCTTTTAGAAAAGCGATCAAATACTACTTCAAGGTCTAACCCATAACTTAAATCTATATATATTTTTTTAAATTCATTAGCTATTATTCCTTCAAGTTCTGTTGATACAAGTTCTATTGCTTGAATAATACTTCTTCCTGATTTAAAGGCATTATTCATAATTATAACTGCTTGTAATAAGTCGTTTTCTATATCTTTTTTTATTTTTTTTAGTTTTAATAAATAATATATATCAAGTGCAAAGAATCCTACTACAAATGAAATAAATATTTGAATAAAAGATATAGATCTAAGTCTTAATGCATCTGATATTATAGTTAGTATTACTACGATTATACTTATTGTTATTTTATTAGATATAAAGTCGTAACTTGTTCTATTTTTTTCTGTTATACCTATATATTTTTCATATTTTAAGTGATAATTTTTAAATAATTTGTTTTTTTCTAAATAATTAGATAGTTTTTTTATTAATTTTTCATATAATAATTCTAATTTATCTAGTATTGATGTTTGTTTTTCACTTAATGCTTCGATAGAGAAACGACTTATTCTTTTTTCTTTTTTACTTGTAACAGAATAACGATATAAGAAAAAGGTGATAACAAGTAAAGTAATTATCATTATAATTTGAATAAAAATACTTAAATAGTTCATATTATCACCTCTTTTATTTATTTTCTTAATTTTTCAAAGATATCATCTACACTAGTAATACCTTTATTTTTTATTTTTGTATATACTTTTGGAATGTATTTATATAAAACAAATGCACCATCTACTTCGCCACTAGGGGTTAATCCTTTTTGTTTAAATGCAAATATTTCTCTTAATTTAATTTCATTATCTTTCATACCAGATACTTCACAAATAGAAGTTATTTTTCTTTTACCATCAGATAATCTTTCTATATAGATAACTAAATCAATAGCTTTTTCTATGTATTCTCTAATTGCACTTATAGGTATTTCAAGACCACTCATTAATACCATTGTTTCTAATCTATTTAATGCATCTATTGTACCGTTAGCGTGTAATGTAGAAAGTGATCCATCGTGACCTGTATTCATTGCTTGAAGCATATCAAATGCTTCTTTACCACGAGTTTCTCCCACGATTATGCGATCTGGTCTCATACGAAGAGAGTTTCTAACTAAGTCTCTAATGGTTACTTCTCCTTCTTTTTCATAATTCATATTTCTTGTTTCTAGACTAATAACATGGGTTTGTTTTAAATGAAGTTCTGCGGCATCTTCGATAGTTATAATTCTTTCATCTTCTTCGATAAATGAAGATAATACATTTAATATAGTTGTTTTACCAGATCCTGTTCCTCCACATATTAAAATATTTAATTTTGCTTTAACAGAGGCTTCTAGAAAACGAGCCATATATGGAGTAAGTGTTCCATTTCTTATTAAGTCTTCAATTGTATTTAAGTTATCTTTAAATTTACGAATAGTAAGTACTGGACCATTTAGTGAAAGTGGTGGAATAATTGCATTAATTCTAGAGCCATCTTTTAATCTAGAGTCTACCATTGGATTAGATATATCTATTGTTCTACCAAGGGGTCCTATTAATCTTTGAATTGTTCTTAATATATGTTCATTATTTATAAATGATACTGATGTATCTTTAATTACTTTACCATCTATTTCTACATATATATCATCTGGGCCATTTACCATTATTTCAGTTATATTTTTATCTTCAAGTAGTTCTGTTATTGGACCATATCCATTTATTTCATTATCTATTAAGTTAAATATATGGTTTCTTTCTAAATTACTTAAGTCATAACCTGTTAGGGTTTTATCTATTTCTTCATTTATATATTCTTTTAAGTATTTATCATTATATGAGTTATTATCTATTAAGTTTTCTATTATGTTATTTCTGAGTGAATCAAGTAACTCTTTATCTTTAAATACTTCGTAATTTTCATTATTAATACTTTTAAATTTTTTATCATTAAATGAAAAGGCTTCTGTTAATGTTTTTCTCATTATTTTTCCTCCTCGATTAATTTTTTAGCTATTTCCATATATTTATTTAAGTCTTTTTTATCTCTAAAAGATAATTTATTATTTAACATTAGTATTTCTCCATCCATTATGTATTTATCTATATTTTTTATATACATAGTTTTGGAAATAGTAAAATCTATATTATTTTTAATTATATTTCTTATATCATACATAGAAAAATAATTTCTACTTGGATTAATTGATTCATTTAAAAGTGTATAATAATTTTTAAAACCTACGTCTTTCATAATAGATATAAATGATTTAGTATTTTTTAAGTCAAATAAATCATTAGTTAAAATATATAAAATAGAATCAGAGTTATCAAGTGTAATTACATTTACTTCATCTAATATATGATTTGTATCTATTAATATTACATCATATTTATATACAGCATTATTAAATATTATTGGTATATATTTAGCATCTATTTTATTAGCGTTTCTAGGATCTTTTGGAGATGCAATTATGGAGATATTGTCACTATATTTATAGATATAGTTATCTAGTGATTCATATCTATTATAAGATAAGTCTAGTGCTAAATTAAATATTGTTTGATCATTAGCGCTATTTAAGTATGTACTTATTGCACCACCAAAAAGGTCTAAATCTATTACTAATGTTTTAAGACCTAGTTTTTGGTAACACGCTGCTAAATTAAGTGTTGTAATAGTTTTACCTACTCCGCCTTTAGTGGAAGTAATAGTAACTATTTTCCCCTTTCCTTTCTTCATATTAAGACCCCTTTTCTTTTGTTATTAATTTATCATTTTCTATGTAACCTTCTAGATTAATAGATAATTCATATCTTTCATAACCCATAAATGTACCAAAGATGGGTTTTATGTTATTTTTTAAGTAGATACTATTATCAGTTATTTCTATTATTTCTATGTTTTCATCATTTAATAAAATTATTTTTTCTACTTCTTCTTTGTCTTTTTTATCTTTAACTAAATATTTAATAGATTGATAAGCAATATTATCTAGTTTATTATTATTTATTGTTATGTATGAAATATCAAATATTAGAATAAGTGCAAATATAATTATTGGCAAGAAAAGTACAAATAAAAATAAACTTTGTCCTTTGTTATTCATAAAGTACAACTCTTTTAGTTTCTATGGTATATGGGTTATCTAATATAGAACCAATAAATGGTGTAATTAAATCTACATCTTTAGTTAATTTTATGGTAACTAGATTGTCATTAATATCAAGTGATAGATTAATACTAGTATCATCAATTAGTTCTTTAATTTCAGTATTTGTTTTACCATTTAATACGTAAGTTGCAGTATCATTTAAAACTCCTTCTAAATGACTTTTATTATAAAATACAAATGATAAATCAATAATTGCACATAATACCATAATTAAAATAGGAATTATAAGTACAAATTCTACTAAAGCCTGTCCCTTTTTATTTATTCTTTGCAATATCCCTCACCAGCCTTGGATCCTTTTACATATTCTTCTCCAACTATGTTACAAGATGCTTCAGTTATTTTATCTTTTAATCTTCCTCCAAGTAATGTAACTGCTGTTACTGCGACAACTGCGACAAGTGCAATAATTAAAACATATTCTACTAAAGCTTGACCTTTGTTATTTTTCATATAACCACCTATTCTCCTACAATAATTTTATAATTTTTTAAAAAGATTGTCAATTAATATTAAAACATTTGCAGGATAAAATAATTTTTATTTACTTTTTATAATAGTTCCTGGGTTTTTGCCATCTAGTATTTCTATAATACCATTTTCTTTTTTGGCATTATATAAATATATTGTAGGTTTTGTTTCATTTATATATAATAATGCTTCATAGTCCATTACTCCGATCGATGATTTTCCTACTTTGTTTTGATTATCAAGTAGTTCTTTATGTGAAATTACATCGTATCTTTTTGCACCATCTAGTTTTGGATCTTTATCATATATTGCATCTATATTTTTAGCCATTATGATCATATCGCTTTTTAATTCGTTAGCTCTTGTAACAGTTGCTAAATCAGTAGAAATAAATGGTCTGCCTAATCCTCCTCCTAGAACTATTACATAATTATTATCTAAGTCTTTTAATACTTTATTTTTATCGTATTTTTCTATTAAATTTTCAATTAAATACGATGAATAAACTTTTGTTTTGATACCATTTTTGTTCAAAAAACTTGTTATAGCAAGGGCATTCATATTTGTTGCTAGCATTCCTATTTTATCGGAAATGGCATTATCTATATCTAATTTGTTTCTACCTCTCCAAAAGTTTCCTCCACCTGGAATTAAAATTACGTTATGGCCTTTATCTTTAATATATTTAACATTATTTAATACTTTTAAAAGCATATTATTTGATAAATTGTTTTCTTCTTTTAGTGATTCTCCGCTTACTTTTAATACTATATTCATTTTTCCTCCAAAAAAATTCGGAATCTAACCGAATTATTTATAATTTTCTTTTTTTACTTCCATGTAGCTTTTTGGATGAGAACAAACTGGGCATATTTCTAGGGCTTTAGTTCCTACATAGATATGACCACAGTTACGACATATCCAAATTTTTTCTTCTTTCTTTTCAAAGATAGTTTCATCTTCTATATTTTTAAGTAAAGTTAAATACCTATCTTCATGTTCTTTTTCTATTTTTGCTACTTCTTCAAAAAGATATGCAATTCTATTAAAGCCTTCTTCTCTTGCTGTTTCTGCGAAAGATGAATACATTTCTGTCCATTCGTAATTTTCTCCGCTTGCTGCATCTTTTAAATTATCTATAGTAGTAGGAACAGATCCATCATGTAATAATTTAAACCACATTTTAGCGTGTTCTTTTTCATTATTTGCAGTTTCTTCAAATATTTCTGCTATTTGTTCATAACCATCTTTTCTAGCTTGTGATGCATAATATGTGTATTTGTTTCTAGCCTGTGATTCACCTGCAAAAGCGGTCATTAAATTTTCTTCTGTTTTACTTCCTTTTAATTCCATATTTATTACCTCCATATTAATTATATATTTTTTATATTATTTTTACAAGATAATTTTTTAATCGTAATTATATATATTTCTTGTGTATTAATGTTGTGTTATCATAATCGCTAATTAAAAGGTCCAATATAATCACCATTTTTATATTTATTACTTTTCCTAGTATATTTAACTCTAAATTTTTTCTATTTAATATAATGGAAATCCTTATTCTGTTTTACTTAATAATAACTATACTTTAATTGTCATCCTTGCTTTTTAATATTCTTTGGAAGTTTGAACTTTCATTTAGAATGTTGGTTATTTTCTGTTCCATTCTTTTATTTTTCTTTTTGCTAAACTAGTCTGTGCAATAAGTAGCCAATCTTCTCTTGGACCATAAGATAAATCATCAGTAATAATTCTTATTCTATCTTTATTTTGTAACGGATAATCTATTGGTACATATTCATCATTAACAAATACTCCAATCATGGTGTTACCTATATCTGTGTTCAATTTATAGGCAAAATCTATTGGAGTTGATCCTTTTGGAAGTTCAATAATGTCACCTTTAGTTGTATAAACATAAATTTTATCTGAGAATAATTCACTTTTAACTTGATTTACAAATTCTTGATTATCACCAAACATAGAATTAATTTCAGTTAATGATTTAAAAAATTGAAATTTTTGTTTTAAGTCTTCTTGCATAACGTTTCTAGCATTTCCTTTTTGCTCATCCCAATATGCAGTTAATCCAAATGATGCAACTTTATCCATATCGAATGTTCTTATTTGTGTTTGTACTAATCTATCATCAGGTCCAAATACTGTTGTAT
>CAYSEZ010000035.1:0-4308 GCA_964430375.1 uncultured Mycoplasma sp.
AATTATCTCTTTTTAATACATTATATCTTATATCATCATTCATTATTTTTCTTTCTTGTTTCTTTGTTTCTTCATATTTATGACCATTTTTCCATTCATCATAAATACTTACTAAATTATCAAATGAGTAAACTCTATCTCTTTCATCATACACATTTCCACTATTACTTTTATAGTAAACAACTACTTTAGCTTTAATTAAAAACATATCTTTCTTTTTAATTAAACTATTAAAAACACGAGTTTCAATTTTATTAAATTTTTCATTTGAATATTTTCCTTTATTATCAGTTTCATATTTATTAATTTTATCTACTTCTTTTAAATACTCATCTAATAATTTAATATTATAAATTGCATTTTCTATATCAGTTCTAAAACCATCAATATCATTTTCAATATAATATTTAATAATACTAGTTCCTGTAACTCTATCTAAACATTTTCTAGCATATTCTCTTTCTTCTAGAGTATATTTATGTTTTTTTATTTCTTTAAACTTATAAGATTCATTTAACTTATTTAATTCTTTAATCTTTTCACTTATTAAAGAAACATTTTTATTATCTTTTAAACTAAATAATATATATTTCATAATACCTCCATAAATTAATTAATATCACTATCAGTAAAACTAAATTTTATATTATTATCCACCATACCAGAATAAAAATATATTTCATATAGTTTTTTATCAGATACCTTATAATTTAATGTAACGTTTCTTTTTTCATTTTTCTTAATTACAGTAGAACTTTCTTCATATGTATTAGGAATTTGCACTTTATTTATATCATATAATTTAAAGAATTCATCTGCAGTTATAGTAATAGTATCTTTTCTATTATTTTGTATTTCAAATACTAATTCTAATTCATTATTTTCTAATTTACTAACGCTTTTTAATGTAATTTTTAAATTATCCATTTCTGCTTGTTCATTAATTGAATATTCTGATTTTGGTATTACATTAGAAGTACAACCTGTAATAAACATAACTATAAAACATATAACAATTAATAATACTTTTTTCATATTCTCACCCTACTCTAACTTACTTAAATAACTAATTCCGATCATTGGAGCATCTACTTCAAAATTCTCTGCGATAGTTGCACCAATATCTGCGAAAGAGTTCATTATAGGTAAATTTTTTTGATTTCTAAATACTCTACTATACATAATAACAGGTACATTTTCTCTTGTATGATCAGTTCCAGTATATGTTGGATCATTTCCGTGATCTGCAGTTAAAATAAGTAAATCATCATTATTTAACTTATTTAATAAAATAGGTAGTTCTACATCTAATTCTTCAATTGCATTTGCATAGCCTTTAACGTCTCTTCTGTGGCCATATAAAGTATCAAAATCATTTAGATTAGCAAAGCATAAACCTGTAAACTTCTTATCCATTATATCTAATAATTTATCAATACCTTCTTTATTAGAACCAGATGTAACTTTTTTAGTTATTCCTTCTCCATCAAATATATCATTTATTTTACCAACTGATATAACACTTAAATTCTTTTCAGCCATTTTACATAATATTGATTTAGTAGGTGGCTTTAATGCAAAATCTTTTCTATTAGTAGTTCTTTTAAATTTGCCACTTTTTGAGCCTGTAAAAGGTCTTGCAATTACTCTTCCTACTTTCCATTCATCTTTAGTAGTTATTTCTCTAATAATTTCACAATATTTATATAATAAATCTACCGGGATAATATCTTCGTGAGCTGCTACTTGAAGTACTGAATCAGAAGATGTATAAACAATTAAAGATCCATATTCCATTTGTCTTTCTCCAAGTTCCTGTATTATTTCTGTACCACTAGCAGCTTTATTTCCAATAACACGTCTTCCAGTTCTTTTTTCTATTTCATCAATTAATTCTCTAGGGAATCCATTCTCATAAAAAGTTTTAAATGGTACTTCATTTCTAATTCCTACTATTTCATAATGACCTGTTAATGAATCTTTTCCTTTATTAGTAGGTCTTGCAATAGTATAATAAGCATCTACATCATTATTTTCTTTCATAGTTAAAGTATCTAAAAAACCTAGTTTTTTTAAATTAGGAATAAATAGATTTTGCTTTTCTAATATGTGTCCTAAAGTATTTGAATTGCTATCTCCATAAGCATTTGCATCAAGGGCTTCTCCTACTCCTAGTGAATCCATAACAATTAAAAATATTCTTTTAAATTTCATAATTTTCCTCCTATTTCTTACTTCTTGGATGATATTTTATATAATCCTCGTGAACCTTTTTCCTACTTATATGAGTATATATACTTGTTGTAGTTAAGTTTTCATGCCCTAACATAACTTGTATACTTCTTAAATCTGCTCCTCCTTCAAGTAAATGTGTTGCAAAAGAATGTCTTAAAGTATGAGGGGTTATATATTTATCTATTTCTTTTTCTTTAAGTATTCCTTTTAATATATATTCAAAACCTTGTCTAGTAAGTTTTTTGCCGTGATTATTTAAAAATAAGTAATCATTTCTATCTTTTTTAATTAGTAAATGTCTTCTTTCTAAATAAGATTTTAAATAAAATATAACATAATCATTAAGGGGAACTATTCTTTCTTTAGCACCTTTACCAAAACATCTAACTATACAGTTTTCAAAATCAATATCTCTAGTAGTTAAACTTATCATTTCACTAACTCTAAGTCCTGCACTATACATGAGTTCTAGCATTGCTTTATTTCTGTAATCAAATTCATTATTTAATTTAATATCTAGTAAATTATCTACTTCATTTATAGTTAAAACATTAGGTATTCTTTTTCTTAATTTAGGTCTATCAATAAATTCACAAGGGTTATTTTTTATTATTTTATTTACTATTAAGTAGTTATAAAAATTATTTAATGTAGTTATATTTCTAGATATACTAGAACTATCTAAATTACTTATTTTTTTTAAATAAGAAGTTATATTATCTACTTTAACATCAATAATATCAATATTTAAACTATCTAAATATCTATCAAACTTAAGTAAGTCATATCTATAATTATTTATTGTTTCATTACTTAAATTTCTTTCATATTTTAAATAATCTATGTAATCTTCTATTCTATCTTTATTATTCATAACCTTTCCTCAAATATATTATAGCATTAAATAAATAAAAAGTAAAAACAACTTTACACGTTTTTACTTTTATTAGTCATTTTAAGCTATATTTAGTAATATTATATTTTTCTTTATATGTGTCCCAATACTTATCAAAGAGATAAATAAAATAGTTATATATATAAATATATTATCACTAGTATTAGGATTATTAATTACTTTATTATTTGTACTTTTTGCACTTAGTTTTTCTATTCCATAAGTACTAAAATGTGTGGTAGTAAATTTAACATATAATTTATTATCTATTTCTACAACTTCTCCAGAAATGGTTTCTCCAATAGAAGAATCTTCTTTTATGTAATAAATGCTTACTTTATCACCTTTTCATAGTGAAAGTAAGGTAACACCTAACTACTAAGTGTTCGTAATTAACTATACTAGATATAATTACATAACACAAGCAAAATTATCAAAAAATAATTGGTAATTTTTGGTACAATTTTAATAATTTATGTATAATAAAAGACTTCTTAATTTAATACATTTAAAGTCTTTTATTATATTTATTAATCTTTTAAACAACCTATTGGTACTACTAAAATTCCGCTTTCGGTTGTATAAGCCATATCAGTACCTGTTATTATCATAGAAAATAAAGGTTCTTTTAATTTACCACTTTCTTTAATTAAACTTTTTAAATTATTTAAATGTTCTTCTGCTTCTTTTATTCTGGCGCCTCCAAGTTTTATTTCTATTAATGCATAATCACCATTTTCAAAGTGAATTATATTATCACATTCTAATCCATATCTATCTCTATAATGTTTTAAAGTGCCACCTATAGGTCTACAGTAAACGCTTAAATCTCTATTAACTAAATTTTCAAATAATAAACCATAAGTTTTAATATCTAACATTAATTCTTTTGGAGTACAACCTAATGCTGCTACTGCAAGAGATGGGTCTATCATACCTTTTTTGGGTGAAGTTCTAATAGAAGTTTTACTTCTGATGTTAGGATTCCATGCTTCTATTTCTTCAATTATATATAGTTTTTTTAATGTATTTAAATAATCTATTATAGTTTTCTCACTTATATCAGAATAATTTGCTTTTATATCATCATATAAAGATTTATTAGAATCAATTGTTGATACTTGCCTTGCATATGATTTTAATATAGTTCTTGCTAAAAATGGCTCTCTTTTAATTCC
>CAYSEZ010000035.1:4408-9756 GCA_964430375.1 uncultured Mycoplasma sp.
AAAGATATTTTACCATTTGAATCACCACTTTCATATAAAGTTAGTGGTTTCATTGTTATAAAGGAAAATCTTCCTACTCCACTATGTAAAGAATCATCTTCTTTAGGAGTAGCACTACCTGTTAAAATATATTGACCTGGTAAACCTATATTATCTACTGAATACCTTACAGCATTCCATAATTTTGGAACAATTTGCCATTCATCTATTAATCTAGGTTTATCTCCTTCAAGTAATAAAGATAGTTTTGTATTAGCAAGTTCTATATAATTATCTTGTAAATCAGGGTTTTGCATTTCAAGTACACTTTTAGCAATTTGTTTAGCACTAGTAGTTTTCCCTATGCCTTTTGGGCCTTTTATAAAAACTGCACCCATATAAGATAATTTGTCTTTTATTTCTTTATCTATAATTCTATTTATATATTCCATAATATTAACTCCACTTTTTTAATTGTGTTGCTTATTCAAAAAAATAGAATACTTTTTTATAATTTACTTCCAATTTTTGAGGTATTTTACTTCCAACATTTGGGGTGATTTACTTCTGTGATTTGTGTTTATTATACTTACAATACTTCTTTAACTTACAATTTTCACACTTTGGACTTTTAGAAGTACAATAATATCTACCAAACAGAACTAATCTTAAATGTAAATCATTCCAAGTATCTTTTTTAAACTTTCTTTTTAATTTTGTTTCTACTTCTAAAACATCATCACTATCTTTAGCAAGTTTTAATCTTTTACTTACTCTATCTACATGAGTATCTACTGCAATATTAGGAATATTATAATACTCGCTTAAAAACACACTAGTAGTTTTTCTACCTACTAATGGTAAATTTTCTAAAAGGGTTCTTTCTTTGGGTACAATACTATCATACTTACTATATAAAATATTTGCAATATCTATTACAGCTTTTGCTTTTTTATGATAATTACCTATTTTTCTAATAATATTTTCTATATCATAAATATTAGCATCCTTTAACTTATTTAAACTATCATACTTATTAAATAATACTTTTGTTACTTCATTTACTCTTTTATCAGTAGTTTGTGCACTTAACATTATAGCAATTAAAAACTCATAATCAGTATTATATTCTAGTTCACAGAGTGCTACTGGGAATAATTCTTCTAAATAATTTAATATATCTATATATTTATTCATTATCTTCTAACCAGTCATAATCAAAAACATCTTCATTTTTGTCTTCTTTTTGAATTTTCCTTTTTACATCTTTCTTTTTATTATACCCTTTTTTAGTCCATTCAAATAATATTCTATCTATATATTTTAAATTATTAACTCCATTAAAAACAGCTTCTTTTAAGGCTTCTAGTATTAGTTCTTCACTTATATTAGAATCAAGCCATCCTTTAATAATTTCATATTCTATTGGAGACAAAGTTCTACCAAATTCATTTTCTATTTTTTCATATACTTTATTTTCATCATTAGTTTTTTCTTCTTTATCTTCTTTTTCTATTACAAAAGATAATATTTTATCATATAAACTATCTATACTTATATATTCTTTAATTATACCACTATCTTTATCTACGATCATATTAACTAAGTTTTTTTCTGCTAAAGAGGAAAATATTATCATAACTTCATCTTGTTTTAAATATAAATCATTTGCTATTTTATTAAGATTAAAACTAATACTTTCTTTAAAACTCATTAAATAACTTAAAAATATAATTTCTTTTTCATTTATTTTTAATCTATCTTTATACTTTAATAATATATTAGGTACTACTAAATAATTAGTTTTTAATAAATTTAAAACATTTGAAGTCATAAAACCACCCTTTCTATAAATATTTATTTTTTATATAATTTAATATCTTTTTATTATCATTTTTTAATTCTTTATTTAATATTTTTATTTCTAAATCATCATATATTTCTTTAATAAAAGGGCCTGGTTTTTTATTTAATATATGACATATATCATTAGAATTTATTTTTATTTCTTCTTTTCCTTTAATTGGTAGCATATCATATTTAAACATCATATATTTTTTATTTAGTTTTTTTAAATCACATACAACACTTAATACATATCTACCATATTTATATAAAATATATCTATCTTTTAAGTCTTCTTTTAATAGATTATTTATACTTATTATAATATCTTTTTCATTTTTTGTAAATGGATAATTAGCACTTGTTATATTAGACCATATACCGTTTAAATCATTAGTTAAAAGTACATTATCTATATTATAAAGTTCTAAAATATCTAGTAATTCTAAATCTTTTAGAAGTGTAATACCATATTTTTTATTTTTACTAGTAAATATTTTATTTAGTTCTTCTTTTTTTCTTTCATAAGATAATTTTTTTATTAAATTTTTATTTTTCTTTATAGACTTTTCTACTTCTTCATCTAATTTAAAGTTTAGTGTAGTAGCAAATCTTATTGCTCTTAACATTCTAAGTGCATCTTCAGTAAATTTAAAGTCTGGATCTCCGACTGTTTTAATTATTTTCTTTTTTATATCTTTTTTACCCTCTAATTTATCTATTATTTTTTTATTTTTATCCATACATATAGTATTAATAGTAAAATCTCTTCTTAATAAGTCTTCATCTAGATTATCTATATAAACTATTTCATCTGGTTTTCTATTATTTTTATAATTTATATCTTTTCTATAAGTAGTTATTTCAAATTTATATTTATTTGTTTTAATACATACATTACCATATTCTAAAGATACTGGGTTATAATTTTTAAAAATATTCATTATTTCTTTTGGTTTAGCATTAGTAGTTATATCTATATCATAAGATTCTTTGCCTAATAGATAATCTCTTACATATCCTCCGACTAAGTATGCTTCATAACCATTATCATTTAATATAGTTAAAATATTTATTATTTCTTGTTTCATTTATTATTTATTACCTCCGTATTTATAATATAAAATTTATATTAAATTAAAATTAAATTAGTTTTTAAAGAAAAAAAGCCAAGGGCTTTTTAGTTAACAGATTCTTTAAGTGCAGTTGCAGGTTTAAAAGTTACAGCATTTCTTGCAGCGATAGTAACAGTTTCTCCAGTTCTTGGGTTACGTCCTGTTCTAGCTGCTCTTTTAGAAACACTAAAAGTACCTAATCCTGCTAGTGGAACTTTATCTCCTTTAACTAATGTTTCTGTAACAACTTCGATAACTCCGTCAAGAGCACGAGCAGCATCTGCTTTTGAAAGTCCTGCTTTAGAAGCGATTGCTTCAACTAATTCAACTTTTTTCATTTTTATACCTCCATAATCTATAAGCAAGTTATTTTCATATGCTTACATATATAAAATATCATTTATTAATAATAAAATCAAGGGTTTTGATAAAAAAATATTATTTTTATTGTTTTAGGAAGTAAAGTTTAATTTTTTTTTTAGTTTTTAATTGATATAAGTTTTAAGTTATGATAAACTAAATATATAAATAGTCGGGAGCGTGTTTTATGAAAGAAATAAGAAAAGATAAAAAGAGTTTTGGTTTGATTATATTATCTATATGTATTTTAGTAATAATTTTATTAATTGGTGGTTCTTTTGCTCTTTGGAGTGATTCTTTTATTGGAAGTGAGAATACTATTAAGTCTGGTACAATAAGTTTTTTATATACAGAACCTAGTTCTGATATTGATTTAATTACTAATAATAGTGATGACGATTCTATAAAAACAGAAAGTACTAATTATGTAGAGTTTTCTGTATCAGGAATTGCAACTGATAAAGTTGACTTAGCTTATTACATTTATTTTAGTGAAAATAGTGGTAATACTGTAACAAAAGATAAAGTTAAGTTTTATTTAACTGAAGTTAATAATAATGTAGAAACAAAGGTTACAGAAATAATAAGTGGTTCTAATATAGTGCCTATTAATCTTAGTACTTTAACTAAAGATACTAGTTCTAGTAATTATTTATTATATGGAGGTTCTATGAACTTTCCTACTGGTGGTAGTACTATTATTAAAGTTTATCGTTTAAGATTTTGGATAAGTGGTAGTGATGATGGAAATATTACTTATGTTGAAGATGATAATAAACATACAGCTTCAATATCTGGGTCTTATTCTATTAAATTAAATGTTTATACTTCTTTAGGAGAAGTTAAAACTATATCATAAAAAAATACTTTAAATATAAGTATTTTTTATATGACAATTGCAATTAAATTACCTGAGCCTTTATTTACTACTTTAGTCATTGTTTGTTGAAGTTTATACCTTATAGTCTCAGGCATCATAGCTATTTTAGATTGAATACCTTCTTGGACTATTACATCAAGACTTCTACCAAATATTTCTGAAGACCATATACTATTTGGGTCTTTTTCAGTATCTTTCATTAAATAATTAATTAGTTCTTTACTTTGTAGTTCTGATCCTATAATAGGTTCAAAAGTAGATTCTACATCAACTTTAATCATATGTATAGAGGGTGCAGTTGCTTTTAATTTAATTCCATATTTGCTACCTTGTTTAGTTATTTCTGGAGTATCTAGCTTCATATCACTAAGTGTTGGGTTAGCAACTCCGTATCCTGTTGTTTTAACCATTTTAAGAGCTGTTTTAATTTGTTCATATTCAGTTTTTGATTCTTTATAATCTTGGAATATAGCAAGTAAATTAGCTTTATTAGTTATATCTACTCCGACCATATCATTTAATGTTTTATCAAATAATTCACTTGGAGCATTAAGGGTAATTGTAACTATTCCGGTAGATGGGTCTACTTTAGACATATATGCTTTAGAAATATATTCGCAGTCATTAAAATGTTCTAAAATGTTATCTACATCTCTAATTTTTTCTACTTCAGTTACACTTTCTTTTATTTTTTCAATATATGTTTTTTTTATTTCATGATTTGAATTAAGTATTGCAATCCATTCTGGAAGTTCTACTTTTACTTCAAGTAAAGGGAATTCATATAAAGCTTCTCTTAAAATATCATAAGCATCTTTTTCATTCATAGATAAAATATCCATAGGAAGTACTGGTACACCATAATTTTCTCTTAAATCTCTTGCTAAATTTTGTGTTTCAGGGCTTGCTGGATGTGTAGAATTTAAAACTATAATAAATGGTTTATTAATATCGGTAAGTTCACCTACTACTTTTTCTTCTGCTAGAACATAGTCTTTTCTTTCAAAGTCTCCGATAGAACCATCTGTTGTAACTATTATACCTATTGTAGAATGATCTTTTATTACTTTTTCAGTACCTATTTCCGCGGCTTCGATAAAAGGTATTTCTTCATTATACCAGTATGACCTGTTTTTGTGATACCCTTTTGTATTTTTAAAAATTGCTAT
>CAYSEZ010000036.1:0-9675 GCA_964430375.1 uncultured Mycoplasma sp.
TAAAAAACCACAAAAAAAGGACTAATCAGTCCCTTCTACAGTATCGTTCTCATTACCATTTTCCCCTTGTACATCAACAGAAACATCTCCATTAACATCCTCATCACTTATAACCTTTTCAGCAATAGTTACAGTAGATACCCTTTGATTATCCTTAAGTGACATTAACCTTACACCTTGAGTATTTCTCTTCAAAGTAGATATTTTTGCAATATCAAGCCTTATAACAATACCATTATTAGTAGTAATAATCAAATCCTCATCACCAACTACAGACTTAAATGCTACAACAGAACCATTCTTTTCCGTAATATTAAGACCACGAACACCCTTACTACCACGATGCGTTAACCTATACTCATTAACATCAGTCTTCTTACCATAACCCTTTTCAGTTACAACCAATATCAATTCAGAACTATTAACAACCTCTGCTCCTATAACATAACCACCATCATCAAGTTCAATACCCTTAACTCCAGCAGCACTTCTTCCCATTACACGAACTTCATTCTCATTAAACCTTACCATTCTACCATTATTCGCAGCAATTATAGCCTCATTAGAACCAAATGTTTGCTTTGTACTTATTAACTCGTCGCCTTCCCTTAAACTAATAGCAATCTTACCATTAGAACGAATAGACTCAAACTCTGATATACTAGTCTTCTTAACCAAACCACTCTTAGTAAAGAACATAATATACTGATCAGCACTTACCTTTTCCTTATCAATCGGAATTATTGAAGTAATAACCTCTCCCTTTTGAATAGGTAAAATATTAACAATCGGTAACCCTTTAGATTGCCTACTTCCTTCAGGTATCTCATAACCACGCATCCTATATACCTTACCAAAATTACTAAAGAATAACACATCATCATGAGTAGATAAAGTTACAAGCAAATTAATATTATCCTCCTCATTAGTAGTCATACCCTTAATACCTACACCACCACGATTCTGTGACTTATAAGTACTAGTAGACAACCTCTTAATATAACCCTTATCAGTTAAAGAAATCATAATATTATCAACAGGTATCAAAGACTCATCCTCAATATAATCAATCGCAGTCATATCAATTGAAGTTCTCCTTTCATCTGCATACCTATTCTTAATCTCTAACAACTCATTCTTAATTATATCAAGAACCTTCTTCTCATCCGCTAAAATAGCCCTATATTCCTCAATTAACTTAAGTAACTCATTTAATTCAGATTCAATCTTATCACGTTCCAAACCAGTTAAACGACGTAATTTTAATTCCAAAATTGCATCTGTTTGAATCTCTGTAAGACCAAATCTATCCATCAACTTACCTTTAGCGTCAACATCACTTTCAGCATTCTTAATAATCTTAATAACCTCATCAATATTATCTTGTGCAATCTTATAACCCTCTAAAATATGAACACGCTTCTCAGCCTTATTAAGCTCAAAAGTTGTCCTTCTTACAATAACAATCTTTTGATAATCAATATATTTAGAAATTATAGACTTCAAATCAAGCGTTTTAGGACTACCAGCATCAAGCATTAAAAAATTTATACCATAACTAATCTGAAAATTAGTATGCTTATACAAATTATTTAAAACTACCTGTGGATTAGCATCCTTTTTCAAAGTAATTGTAATCTTAATACCATTCTTTAAATCAGTATGATAATCAGAAATACCATCAATTACCTTATTATGAACTAGCTCTGCTACCTTATTCTTAAGTTCCGCAGTATTAACACCATAAGGAACCTCTGTAATAACAATATTATGATGATTACCAGACTCCTCAATTGTTGCCCTACTTCTTATTGTTATAGAACCCCTACCAGTTTCATAAGCCTTCTTTATCCCAGAATTACCAAGAATAATACCTCCCGTAGGAAAATCAGGCCCCTTAATATACTGCATTAAACCCAAAATATCAATATCAGGATTATCAATATACGCGATGCAACCATCAATTACCTCACCCAAATTATGAGGAGGAATATTCGTTGCCATACCAACCGCAATACCCATAGAACCATTAACCAAAATATTAGGAAATCTACTTGGTAAAACACTAGGTTCCTTACTCGATACATCAAAATTATCATCCATATCAACAGTATCTTTATTAATATCCCTTAAAAGCTCCAAAGAAATCTTAGAAAGTCTAGCTTCAGTATAACGATATGCTGCAGCACCATCACCCTCAATATTACCAAAGTTACCGTGACCATCTACTAACATATACCTTTGATTAAAATCTTGTGCCAATCTTACCATCGCTTCATATATAGAAGAATCACCGTGAGGATGATAATGACCCATAACATAACCAACAGTAGTCGCAGACTTCTTATGAGGCTTATCAGGAGTATTACCCTCCTCATACATAGACCATAAAATACGTCTATGAACAGGTTTTAAACCATCCCTTAAATCAGGAAGAGCACGAGATACAATAACACTCATCGAATAATCCAAAAACGAATTTTTAACCTCATCAACTATATTATTTTCAAGTAAACTATCTCTCTCATGAAAAGTACCAGAAAAATCATCATTAACTACTAACTCTTCACCATTTTGTAAATCTTTATCCATACACTATCACCTCTTAAATATCTAAATTTTGAACATTAACACCATTCTCTTCAATAAACTTACGTCTAGGTTCTACTTCTTCACCCATTAACATAGAAAATATAGTATCCGCAGCCACTAAATCATCAACCGTAATCTTACGAAGTGTCCTATGCTCAATATCCATTGTAGTCTCATTAAGTTCCTCTGCATCCATCTCACCAAGACCTTTCATACGTGCTACCTCTGCCCTATTACGAACATTTTCAGGTAAAGACTTCAAATAATCATTCTTTTCCTCTTCAGTTAACACATACTTTCTTGTCTTACCATGCATTATTCTAAATAAAGGTGGTTGAGCCGCATAAACATGACCAGCCTCTACAATAGGCCTAAAAAACCTATAAAACAAAGTAAGTAAAAGTACTCTAATATGAGCCCCATCAACATCGGCATCGGTCATTATAATAATCTTATCATATCTTAATTTAGACAAATCAAATTCCTCACCAATACCAGTTCCAAAAGCAGTAATAATAGTCCTTATTTCCTCATTACCCAAAGCCCTATCAAGTCTTGCCTTCTCTACATTTAAAATCTTACCACGAAGAGGTAAAATAGCCTGCGTCATAGAATCTCTACCCTTTTTCGCAGAACCACCCGCAGAATCCCCTTCGACTATAAAAATCTCACTAACTGAAGGATCCTTACTCTTACAATCAGTTAACTTACCATAAAAATTACTTATAGTAAGATCACCCTTTCTAGTAGTTTCCCTTGCCTTTTTCGCAGCATTTCTAGCACGACACGCAAGTATCGCTTTATTAACAATTATCTTTGCTTCCTCAGGATTTTCCATCAAAAATCTATCAAATCCTTGAGAAAAAACACTATCTGCAAGTTTTCTAACCTCACTATTTCCAAGTCTACCCTTTGTTTGACCCTCAAACTGTGGATTAGGATGCTTACAAGAAATAATCATAGTAAGACCTTCCTTAACATCATCACCAGTCAAACTCTCATCATTCTTCTTCAAAATATTATTCTTACGAGCATAACTATTAATAACACGAGTAAGAGCTCTTTTTACACCATCCTCATGAGTACCACCATCATGAGTATTGATATTATTAACAAACGAATAAATATTATCATTATAACTAGAATTATATTGCATTGCTACTTCAAAAAATACTCCGCCCTCTTCTCCTTCTAAATGAATAATATTATCGTGTAATACATTTTTCTCTTTATTTATAAACCTAACATACTCAGATATTCCACCTTCATAACAAAAACTTTCAGTAGAAGACTCATCATCACGTAAATCAGTCAAAGTAATAGTAAGACCCTTATTTAAAAATGCAAGTTCCCTTACCCTAACCTTTAAAGTATCATAATCATAAATATCAGTATCAAATATTTCAGGATCTGGTTTAAACATAACTTCAGTACCAGTTACATCAGCTTCACACTTATCAATAACGTGAAGTTTTTCTGTAGTATGTCCTCCATTTTCAAACTTAATAAAATGAACTTCACCATTCTTATAAACCTTAACTTCTACCCATTTAGATAATGCATTAACTACAGAAGCACCAACACCGTGAAGACCTCCAGCAACCTTATATCCTCCACCACCAAATTTACCACCTGCGTGAAGAACAGTATAAACAGTCTCTACTGTAGATATTTTTGTTTTTGGATGAATATCAACCGGAATACCACGACCATTATCCCTAACTAATACCGAATTGTCCTTATTTATAACAATATCAATCTTATCACAAAAACCTGCTAAAGCCTCATCAATTGCATTATCAACAATCTCCCATACCAAATGATGAAGTCCCTTTACATCAGTTGTACCAATATACATACCAGGCCTTTTTCTAACAGCTTCTAATCCCTCCAAAACTTGTATTGAAGATGAATCATACTCTTTTACATTTTGTTCACTCATTTTTTCACACTCCCATTCATCAAATTTCCATCTTTAATCTTAAACACACTAGCCTTATCTAATACTTTACTACTAATATTATTAATATCAGTCGTAGTAACAATAAATTGAATGTTAGACCTTATAAACTTAAGAAAATTCTTTCTCTTCTCCAAATCAAGTTCACTAAAAATATCATCTAAAAGTACAATTGGATAACTCTTCTTAACTTCCTTAAATAACCTAATTTCCGCTAATTTAAAAGATAAAATACTAACTCTTTGTTGACCTTGAGAACCATATAACTTTAAATCATCATCACCTAAATAAAAACTAAAATCATCTCGATGTGGTCCAAACAAAGTAAGTTTTTTTGCTCTTTCACTATCAAAATTATCCCTATATAACTTCTTTATAACACCTTTATCAAAAGAACCCAAATTTGCTTCATATTTAACCATAAGTCCCTTATCTTTCATTATCTTATAATAAATTTCATCAATACCTAAATTAATATTCTTAATAAAATCATCTCGATACTTCATAATAACTATTGCCCTATCAATTAACTTATCAGTTAAAATATCAAAATAAATCTCATCAAAATTACTACATTTCAAATACTCATTCCTTATCTTAAGTAACTTATTATACTCATTAAGAATCCTCGTATAATTAGAAAATAATTGACAAAGTTCAATATTAAGCAAATTTCTCCTATAAGATGGAGACTTCTTAACAATATCTAAATCCTCTGGAGAAAAAATAATAACATTCATCATAGAAACATAATTAAATACCTTCTTTTCCAAATTTCCATCAACTTTTAAAGTCTTTTTACTACTCTCCAAGCTAACTTCCATTTCCTTACTTTTTCCATTAATATCCAAATTACATTTCAAAAATGAAAAATCACTATCTTTATTAATCAAATTACTATCAAAAGTATTTTTCATCGATTTAGTTAGTGCAAGTACATAAATACTTTCCAAAATACTAGTTTTTCCTTGTGCATTCTTTCCAATAAAAATATTAACATTTTTGTTAAGATCTAATTTTAAATTTTTTATATTTCTAAAATTAACAATCTTTAAACTTTTAATATACATTTTTTAAAAATACCTTTTAAATCGTTCAATATGCCATCAACTCCCAAACTAGTATCCCAGTACTTATGTATCTATTATATCATAAATTCCATAAAAAAACGACTATTTTCCACATTTTAGTCATTTTTTTTACAAAAAATCTTCAAAAAATACAAAATTATAAAATTAACTACTTTTGAATAATAATTTTACCTGTCTCTTTTTCTATTTTTTCTTTTCTTTCCTTTAAAACAGCACTAAGTCTAGTAGCACGTAACATCTGATTATTTAAAATATAATAAGGTATTTCAATAACTAACTTATCATTATTATTAAATAAAATCATAGTTTCATTAGAATTAATCTTCTTAATATTTTTAATATTATTTAAAGATATCCACATATTATCCAAAGCATTTGGTGACCTAGTAGGAAAAAACACAAGATTCCTATAACTATCAACAAGAAGTGGAACCTTATAAACAGAACCCAGTATCTTCTTAGAACTAGACATCCTACCATCAATAGAACTTCCATAATACTCACAGCTATACTCCATAATCTCATAAGGATTATAATCAATAATACGCTCTGCATCATACTCAATTACTTTAGAAGATTTTTCATCTAAAGGCATAATAACTAAAGTCTCATCACTTATTTCATAATTCATACTAAACACCCCCTACAAACAAATTTAATGTAAAAAAACATTACACCAATAAATTAACACTAAATAATGTAGAAAAATGTCAAAAAATGTAAAAAAATATAAAAAATGTAAAAAAAATACATAAAAAACAAATTTTATGTATCAAAATCAATAATTAAAAAAATAACTAATAAGTTCTAATAGGTAAAATTAAATAAATTAAATCCTCATTATCCTCTTCTTTAAGTAAAATAGGCTTAATTTCTCCAACAAAAGTTAAAATAACATTTTCACTAGTTAAATTCTTTAAAGCATCCATCATATAACGACCACTAAAAGATATTCTAATACTATCATCACATTTAATAACCATAGTCTCCTCTACTTTACCAATCTCAAGAGACATAGAAGTAATTTTCATAACCCCATCACTAATATCCAAAGTAATAACATTATTATCCTTATCATTATTTAAAATACTAGCCCTATCAACCATATTAAAAAACTCATTTTTACTAATAACAACACTAAATAAATCATCAAATGGTATTAAATTCTTAGTATTTGGATAAGTACCATTAATTAACCTAGATAAAAACATAATATTAGAAAATTTAAAAATAACCTTATTACTAAAAATATGCATTTCAACATCAGTATCAACTTCAAAAGTTAAAATCTTTAACAACTCATTTAAATTACGACTAGGTATTATAATATCAACATCTTTGTTAATATCTTTATTTAAATTAAACCTTTTTAATGCAAGTCTATAAGAATCAGTTGCACTACATTCTAAAATATTTGAAGAAGTCTTAACATTAACTCCAGTAAGTACAAGTCTTGCTTCATCTAAACTACAAGCATAATTAGTTTGTGATATAAGACTTTTAAACTTATTAACATCAATTGTTAAAAAATCTGGTGAATTATCAAATTCAATATTAGGATATTCCTTACTATCAATACCATTTAAATTAAATTTACTATTTTCAGTATAAATCATTATCTTATGATCATCAACAATTTCTAAATTAATATATTCTGATTCAAGTTTCCTAATAATATCAAGTATATATTTACCTTTAATAACAATACTACCAGTATTCTTTATCTCTAAAGTTTCATCCTTATAAATAACTGTTTGAATACTAATATCATTATCTGAAGCAGTAAGAACTAACTTATCTTCATACAAATCAAATTTAATACCAGATAATATAGGTATAATGTTTTTACTAGATAGTGCTTTAGAAACATTATTTAATGCTTCCATTAATACATTTTTTTTAATTTTAAAATTCATTTTTCATTCCTTCTTTCTTTTATTATTTATATATTATTTTTATTATTACTGTTAATATTGTTAATATCTATTTTTTTCTTTGTTTTATAATGGTTTTATCATCATTCTTCTGTTAATATCTATTAACAATGGTTAACAATTTATGTTAATTGCTTTTCAATATCTTCAATCGCAGTTCTTAAGTTGTTATCAACTTTCATTTCTTCTTTTATTTTATTACAAGCATGTATAACAGTTGCGTGATTTTTACCTCCAAATTCAATTCCTATTCTTTCAAAAGGTTCATTTGTAAGTTTTCTACATAAATACATACCTACTTGTCTAGGAATAGCAAGCCCAGGATTTCTTTTTTTAGATTTAATATCATCAAAAGATATCTTATAAAAATTAGCAACTTCTTTTTGAATTCTTCTAATATTGTTTTGATCAGTAGCACCTTGTTTTTTAGAAAAATCTTTTAAAGCCTCCATTGCAAAAGATGTAGTAATATTAGTTTCACACATAATAACAGAATATGCAACAAGTCTAGTAATCGCTCCTTCTAGCTGTCTTACATCATTTCCTACATTTGAAGCTATATAGTTAATAACATCATCAGATAATGTAATATCCTCTCCCTTAATCTTTTTCTTAATAATAGCAACCTTTAAATTACAATCTGGAGGACTAATATCTACTTGAAGACCCCAACAAAACCTAGTTCTAAGTCTATCTTCTAACACCTTTAAATCCTCTGGTGACCTATCAGAAGATACAATAATCTGTTTACTATCATTATACAAATTATTAAAAGTATGAAAAAATTCCTGTTGAGTCTTCTCTGCACCTCCTAAAAACTGAATATCATCAATAATTAAAACATCAATATTACGATACTTATTCTTAAAAAAATCTATATAATCTAAATTATTATCATGACTATTCTTACGAGCAAGCCCAGTAAAATCATTCATAAAATCATCACTTGTAACATATAAAACCCGTTTTTTATGTTTTTCTCTAATATAATTACCAATCGCATGCATTAAATGAGTCTTACCAAGACCACTATTACCATATATAAACAAAGGATTATATAACTTACCAGGGTTTTCCGCTACTGCAAGAGAGGCTGCCTGTGCAAACTTATTTGATTCCCCTACTACAAACGTATCAAAAGTATAATTAGACTTTAAATTAGAATTAAAATCAGCATTATCTAAATCCAAAAATTCAGTTGGCTCCCTACTCTTTTCTTCATCTTCCAAAACATCCTTTAAATCATCTTTTAATATATAGATAATATTATCAACATTAACTGTTAATAACTTATTTAACTCTTCTAAAATAGTATCTTTATAATTTTGTTCAATATGTGCCTTATAAAACATAATAGGAATAGCAAGTCGTAGACTATTATCTTTAATATCAATAAAATCAATATTATTAAACCAAGTACTAAAAGATAATGGATCAACAATTGTTTTAATATTACTTAAAGTTTTATTCCAAATTTCTTTGTTACTCATTCTACCACTCCCCACTTCTAAAAATTTATATCTAATTTAATTGTAATACATTTTTAAAAAATTTCAAGTCACCTTTTTCTATTAACACACTTATTAACATACTTATCAACACTAAAATCGTTGTAATATATATTCTAAAAAACTTTTCAACAAATTTCAACAATTTTTTAATTTTTTTGTTAACATCTGTTAATTACAAAATTGTTAATAACTGTTAAAATTGTTAATAAGTCATTTTTATCTTTAAATTTTAATAATTTTTATTAACTATTTGTTGTTAAAAACTAAGTAAATAACTAAAAGATAGATAAATAACTTCACAAATTAATGTTAATAACTTAAAAACATAGTTAATAAACATAAATAATAAAAAAACCCAAAATACAAAATAACATCAAAATGATAAAACAAACAATAACTGACTTGGTACAGATTTTTATGATATAAACAAATTAACAAAAAAAACAACTTATCAAAAATAGCACTTCTAAAAATTAAAAAAATTAGATTATAAAATAAAATAAATTAAACAAAACCACTCTTCATAAAAACTAAAAAGGTGAATTCTCATAGTAAGTGAAACTGAAATAATTAGTGTTTTCAAGACA
>CAYSEZ010000037.1:0-9589 GCA_964430375.1 uncultured Mycoplasma sp.
CCCCCTACGTATTACCGCGGCTGCTGGCACGTAGTTAGCCGGGGCTTATTCAAAATGTACCGTCACTCTAGTATCATTTCCTATACTAGTCGTTCTTCCATAATAAAAGTGTTTTACAATCCAAAGGACCTTCATCACACACGCGGCATTGCTCGTTCAGAGTTTCCTCCATTGACGAATATTCCTAACTGCTGTCTCCCGTAGGAGTTTGGGCCGTGTCTCAGTCCCAATGTGGCCGATCAACCTCTCAGTTCGGCTACGCATCGTCGCCTTGGTGAGCAGTTACCTCACCAACTAGCTAATACGCCGCAGGCTCATCTTCAAGCGAAGCTTTAAAGGCTCCTTTTACTATTAAGTAACGTATCACTTAATATATCATCCGGTATTAGCAGTCGTTTCCAACTGTTGTCCCAGTCTTAAAGGCAGATTCCCACGTGTTACTCACCCTTTCGCCACTAGGCAATCCAGAGCCGGTCTTGTGCAAGCACTCAACTTTTTCCAGACGCCCCGTTCGACTTGCATGTCTTAGGCATGCCGCCAGCGTTCATCCTGAGCCAGGATCAAACTCTCCAATAAAATTTATTTTTTAAGTTTGATTTTTAATTTTTAATTAATAACCTAGCTATCTCAAAATTGACGTTTTACTTAGTTTTCAAAGATCAAATCTTTTGTTTGCTTTTTTTCTCAAGTTGCTTTAATATCATATCAAACAGTAAAGCATTTGTCAAGCACTTTTTTTAATTTTTTTAATTTTTTTAATTTTTTTATTTGTGCTTTTGTCGTTTTTTGTTCGACATTTATTACTATACCATTTATATATTTTGTTGTCAACTAAAATTTGATTTTTTTTGTTTTTTTATTCTGTTGTTTTTTGTCTTTTTTTGGTTGACGTTTATTACTATACCACCCCATCTTTTACTTGTCAATAAAAAAATTGAATTTTTTTTAATTTTTTGATATTTTGTTTGTAGATGATGTTTTTTTACTTTTTTTACAACAGTATATTATATGTTTTATTTCTTTTTTTATTTCTTTTTTTGATTGAATTTTTATTTATTTTTATAAACTTTATATTCTATAAAATATTTATTTATTGATTCTTTATTAAATGGTTCTTCTTTGTTTCTTACTTTAGTTATAAGAATATTTAATTCTTGTTTTAATATTTGATCTATATCTTCTGAATAATTCATTATACGTTTGTGATAGTTATACTCTCCCCTATCTAGTATTTTAAATGAGCCATCTGGAAAGACTCTAAGGTCTAAATCATAATCTATATACTTTATTGTATTTTTTTCAATTACAAATGGGGAGGCCATATTACAATAGTAGTATATTCCACTTTCTTTTAATTGACCAATTATATTAAACCAATTTTGTTTTGAAAAGAACATAATTGCAGGTTCTTTTGTTTGCCATGTTCTGCCATCTTTTTCCGTAACTATTGTTTTATAGTTCCCAAATATTTTATATTCTTCTGTTTCTCCAAGATATATAGCTTCATCCCAACTTCTGTGGACATGTCCATTATGTTTATAACTATGTATTTGTAGTTTGTTTCCTTCTTCTATTTTTTCCATTTCTATTATTGCAATTTTTTATTTTTTAAATTGCTTCCCTCTCTATATTTATTATATAACTTTTTTTTGAAAAAACAAATACTGTTTTTATCTATCGATATATATTTATTATTTTATATATTTTACTTAAAATAAAAAAGAAGAAAAACTTCTTTTATTCACTTAAGACTTCTATTGCTTTTTGTAGTTGGTTGTCATTTTCGTTTGTTTGATTGATATAATATGTTTCATCTTGTTTTATTTCTATATCAGGCGCTATCCCTACTCCTTCGATACTATTTCCTTTTGCTGTTAACCATGTTTCTGCTGTGTATTTTATCATTGCTCCTGTTGATAGGTTTTTTGTTTTTTGAACAGTGCCTTTTCCATATGTTGTTGTTCCTATTATTGTTGCTCCATATATCTCTTTTAATGCTCCTGTTAAAAGTTCTGAGGCTGAGGCGCTTGATTTATTTGTTAAGACTACTATAGGATAGTTTCTGTCTGTTTTTTCTGTGGATTTTATTATGGTGGTTTTATCTTTTGTTTTTATTTGACATATTGGGTCTCCCTTATTAATGAATAGACTTGATATGTTAACTACTGTATCTAAATGACCTCCATTATTATCTCTTACATCAATTATTAAACTATCTATATTTTCTTTTTCTAATTCTTGCAACTTTGTATTAAATTGTTCATCTGTGTTTTGTGCAAATACATCTATTTTTAGATAACCAATTTTGTTTTTTTCTGTCTCAAAAATTTCTTTTGTTACCGATGTGATTTCTACTTCTTCGGTTATAAGTTTGATCGTTTCTTGTTTTTCATTGCGTTCTATTAATAATTCTATTTCTTGTTTACTTCCTTTTATTTTTTTAACTAAATCTGATATATTCATTTTTGATACATCTTCTTCATTTACTTTTAGTATTTTATCACCAACTTCTAATCCTGATTTTTGAGCTGGTGAGTCTTCAAAAACTGTTACTATTGTTGGGGTTCCATCCGAGTTGTTGGTTACTTCTGCACCTATCCCAACAAATGACCCTTCTAATTCTTCTGTTAGTTCTTCTGCTGCTTCATTATCATAGTATGTTGAATATTTATCTTCCAATAGGCTCATCATACCATTTATTGCTGCTTCTTCTAGAGCTTCTTCTGTTAATTCGTTATAATAATCATTAAGCAATGTATTATACACCGATTCTATTTCGCTAGCTTTTTTTGATGTTTTGTATATTACGCCATTAGAAAAAATTAGTTCTCCAACTAATATTCCTATTATTGTAGTCATTATTACTATTAAGCATAACTCTAATGAATTAAATTTTTTTTCTTTTAATTTTTGGCTTATTAGATATGAGTTTGCTTTGTTTTTTATTTTTTTAATTATCTTTTTTATTTTTACTTTCATATACTCACCTATTTATTCTTTATATTATTTAATCTAAATTATTTAGGTATGTAGTTATATTATCATATCCTTCAATATAATCAGTTATTTCATTTTCATTAATTTTAATTAGTGTTGTACCATTTATTTGTAGTTCATCTATTGTTGTTGCTTTTTTATTAGATGTATCACTTATTATTTCACTATTCATTTTATTTGTTAAGTCTACTTTATATATTTTTGTGCTTTCTATGTTAGAAATTTTGCTTTCTAAGTCTTCATCGCTATCAAATTCATAGAATGCTACATAATATGTTTCATCTTTTCTATTAAATGTTTGACCTGCTAGTATTTCATTTTCTATTTTTTGGTTTTCTTTATCTAATGTGTATGTTTTATTTGCGATTGATACTATTACACTAATTAAGAAACTTGTTATAAGAATAGCAGTAATTACTTTTGCTAAAGTCATTATTTGGTTTTTTACTGGATATTCTTCTTTTTTCTTTGTTATATTGTTTTTTATGTTTTTTTGTATTTTTTTACTACTTTTTGACATTTTTATCACCCTCTATATAGATTATATATTATTTTAAAAGAAAAAGAAATAAAATTATTTTATTATTTTTAAATTTTATTTCTTTATTAATTTATTTTTCATTTATGGTTGCTACTACACCAATTGATTTTGCTATTTCTAGTATTTCATTTTGGTTTAATACGTCTGAGACTATGTAGTATTCTATACCGTTGCTTGTCCAAGTGTATGACATATCTGTTAGTGATCCTACTGTATCTATTAGTAAGTATGGTTCTCCATATGTTGGGATAATTGTTAGTTCTTCTTCTTTTGATACTGTTTCTTGAACTAGCATAAATGGATTATCTCCTGCAAAGGTCATTATAACTCTTTCTCCACCTTCTATTTCTATTACTTCTCTATTTGATAGTGATGTGTTTTCTGGAATATATAATGGGAAAAGTGTTTCATCTATTGATGCGACGTTTTGGTCTTTTTCTGTTTCGTTATTTGTTTCGTTATTTGTTTCTTGTTTTGTATCATCTTTTGTTTCATCTTTTTTATCTTTATTTTCTATAGTAAAGTCTTTGGTTACTTCATCTAATGCGAAGTATTCATTATTAAATGTTGGTTTTTTATCTAGTTTTGTTATTTCAAAAGTTATATGTGAAATACCGTTTTTATCTTGTACTTCGACTTTTTTTAGGTTTCCATCTTTATCTAGGGTAATATTTTGGCTTGTTATATTAGGATTATTTTTGTAAGTTGCATCTATTTTATATATGTAATTGTCATCTTTTAGTTCAAATTCAGTTGTTTTTGCATTTTTTAGGTCATTTGCTACGGAATTTAGTAAGTAACTTTGTGAGTTGTTGTCTGGCCAATTACTTTGGAATTTAAAGCTTTTGTTTAATGATGGTGTTATTACGTAAACTCCTTCATCGTTTCTTAGTATTATTTGTTCATAGTTATTGTTTTTGTTAATTAGTGATACTTTGTAGTTATTTTCTTTTTTGTAACTTACTTTTACATCATAATTGTAAACATCATCGTTATTCATTAAGGACATTGTTCCTTCTAGGTAATAACTGTTTAGTTTTTCTACTTCTTTTGTGAAGGTATTTTTTATTTCTTCTTCACTTTTTTTACCACATCCTGTTGTGATAAATAGCGTTGTTATTAACATTATTGTTAATATTATTTTTTTCATTTTCCACCTCTTTTTGATTTCATTTAATTATACTAGTTTGTTTTGTTTTTATTCCTGGTATATTTTTATTTTTTTTGGTTATTATAATTATTGAAATATAAAGGAGGGAAAAATATGGTAACATTACAGAAAGTTGCACTTGTTCTTACAATTATTGGTGCGATTAACTGGGGACTTATAGGAATATTTGATTTTAATCTTGTTAGTTTTATTTTTGGAGATGGTACTTTTTTTGAAAGTTTAATCTATATTCTTGTATGTATTGCGGGTCTTATTAATATTGGACTACTAGTTAGTGATGTTGATATAAAGTAAAAAGCGCCTTTTGGGACGCTTTTAGTTTGCTTTTTTTATTTTAATTGTAACTGTTGTTGTTTTAGGCTGATATGTTAGTTTTAGGTCATCACCTGTTACTTTTACTTCAACCTCATATGTTCCGACACCTTTGCCTTGTAAGTCAACATATGCTGAAATGTTGTCGCTAGTTATGGCTTTTAGGTTTGTTTCAGAACCTTTTACTATTACATCTATTGCATTGTCTTTTGAAGATGCTGCTTGGGCAGTTAGTCCTTCACCTAGGTTCTTTGTTGCAATACTTACGTTTTCTACTATTTTTTCTGTTGTTGTTTCTAGGGTTACTTTTACTTTTACTGCACTTACACTTATTTCTTTAATGCCACTTGGTTTAGAGATGTTAACATTGTATTCTGTTGTGCTAGATATACCTTCAACATTTATTTTTACTGGTAAGTATGTTATTCCTGCGAGTGTTTCTTCATCTCCATAGATGGTTGCTTTGTTTTCACTTAATGTTATATTACCTATTGATTTACCAAAGACTACATCTCCTTCTGGGATTACTTTTAATGGTACTTCTTTTTTAGGAGATTTTATTTCTATTGTTGCATCTATTGTTGCAGGTACTATTTCTACGTCTAGTTTTTCTCCTTTACTATTGTATGCGGCAAGTGGGATATCTTTTAGGGTTGTTGTTCCGATATCTGGACTTGCTATTTCTGATACGTCTACTAGGGCTTTTACTATTGCTACTTCTTCTAGTTTGTATGATGCTCCTTTTACGTAGGCTTCTTCTCTACTAAATGAAATGTTTGATATTGTGTATTTGTTATTTAGTTTGTTTTCATTTAGTATTTCTTTATTTATTGTTCTTGATTCTGCGACTTTTTCATATATCATTATAGTTGCGTTTTCTGGCATTAGTTTGTATTCTACTGATGAGACTGAACCACTATATTTTAGGGTTATTTTATGACTTCCTGGTTTTAGGTCACGTAAATCTGCGACTACATCTTCGGCTGGGTATTGTTTTGCAAGGTATAGGTCAGATCTTCTTCCTATAAGCATAATATCTACTGTTTCTGGAAGCCCTTCGACTACATAGGCTTCTTCATTATAAAGTGCTGTTACTGGTTGTTTATATAGTATTTCTGCTGAACTATTCATCATTATTTCTGTTGAATCATCTATTAGAAAGTATGCAGTGAATGCTAGAACTAGTGATATTATTATTAATACTATTTTGTTATTTAATAATCTATCAAGTGGTTTGTTATTTGATTTTAGTATTTTTGAAAAGAACATTAATACTTTTGCTACTGGAGTAATTATTATTTTATCTATTACTCTATATATAGCACTAAAGAAATTAAAAAGTGCTCTTCCTATTTTTTTCCATAATTTTATTTTTGGTTTTTTTGAGGAATTTTTCTTACTCATTATATATATCCTCCTCGTTATATTCTTCTTCAAAGTCATCTGCTTTTGGTCTTAATTCATCTATAAGGAGAATTCTTGCGTCATCTATTGTTATGTTATAGTATAGTTCTCCTTTGATTGCAATTGATACTCTTCCTGTTTCTTCTGATACTACTAGAGCAATTGCATCTGTTTCTTCGGTAATACCTAGTGCTGCACGGTGTCTTGTTCCTAGTCTTTTATTTATTTTTAAGCTGTTACTAGTTGGAAAAACTGCTCCGGCACAACTTATTTTGTCTCCTTGAATTATTACACCACCATCGTGAAGTGGGTTGTTTGGGAAAAAGATTGATATTAAAAGTTCACTTGATAAGTCTGCATATAGGTTTGTTGATTTACCGATGTAGTCTTGAAGTGATACATCTCTTTCTATTACGATAAGTGCTCCAATTCTTGATTTTCTCATATATTCTATAGCATTTATTACTTCATATACTAGACGTTCTCTTTCATCTACAGTTAGAACTTTGTGTCTACCTAGTAACTGGGTACGTCCTAGTTGTTCTAGTATGTTTCTTATTTCTGGTTGAAATATTATAATTAATGCAAGTGGTCCCCACATAATTACATATTCTAGGATAAGTCCTACTGTGACTAAACCTAATAATTTGTCTGCGATTAGTTTTAGAATTACTATTAAGAGTATTCCTTTAAATAGTAATGATAATTTTACATTGTTTTTTATATTTTTTAATACGGCATAAAAAATTGCCCATACGATAGCTATATCTAAGATATTTCTTAGTATATCTATAACTGAATCAAAACTCATATTAATTAACCTCCAAATTAGTTATGTATTCTATTATATCATATTTATATTTTTTTTCAAATTACCCCTTTTGCTTATTTAAAGTATACTACAATTTTGGAAGTTCTTCAATATTAATTTTGGAAGTTATTTTTAGGATAGGGAGTTTTTCTTTATTTTATAAGGGAATAATTTTGAAAAAAATATGATGCATAAATTTATAATTTACACACCATATTATATTTTTATTCTGTTACGATGTAAGGATTAGAAGCAAGACCGGTACCTGATTCAAAAGTTGTACCTAGTTTTAAGGAGATAACAGGTCGAACGCCAATACTATAATAATTTCCCATTCCCGAACCCCTGCCTAAAGGATTATAACCAACTAAATTATTACTTGGACTTACACCACTTATAGAACTTTGACTATAATCAAAAGTGTAAGGCGACATCGTCCAATATTCAGAGCCATTGTACAAATAATATTTATAATTTACTGTGTATTGTCCTCCCGCTAGTTCTACTTCATCCGAGGTTAGAAGTCCTACAGGATATGTTAATGAATTATTTCCAAATCCCTCTGTTCCTCCGTTTGTTATGCTTAAACTAAATCTGTCATTTTGATTTAAACACTCTAGGCTTGGCGTTCCATTTTTTGTATTTTCATAACTTTTAAAATATGAAAAACCATCTGTACTATTTGTATCTTTATTTGCTAAAGGTCCACTGTAAGTTGTGCCTGTTGCATCCGATCTATCGTTACAGAATATTGTATCTTCTAGATAACTTGTATAACTTGTTAAGTTTGTTTTATACCAATTATCTATTGTTGTTTTTATTGTACTATTTGTTGTATTAGTATACATTTTTTCTTTTGCAGTTTCTAATGCATCTCCTTCAGTAAATGTAAAATAAAACGCTAAATTTGCATTAATTAAACCAAAATATGTTATATAATATACACTTGAACATGTGGTATTACTAGTAAAGCATGTATAGTGATAGCCATTTGCTAAGATTGCTCTATCAGAATCCCAATCTGTTGAAGTCATTGTTTTTCCTATTAATGTATATGTTCCATTACTATATGTTACATCATTTCCATATATTATTGTGCCTGATGGACTTTTACTAGAATATGTATATACTGTTCCATACATATATCCTACATAAGCTGGAGAGTTAGAACTACTGTTAAATGTACTTGTACTTATTTGACTTGCTGTTCCTGTGTTGTTACATGCACCACTATCATCTGGTACTCCATTATATATTAATTTTGTTCCTCCAGTTGATGTTGTTCTTACTATTTTCCAACACATGTTTGCAAATAATACATTATTGTTTGTAACATTACCTCTATAATAATAGATTGGATAATCTCCTCCATTATCATCTGTTCCATCATATAGGAATACTCCATTATCACCATTATTATATGTTATTCCATCTATTGTTTTATTTGCTCCATTTATATATTTATATGATATTGCTGTAGTTTTTACTTGAGATGCTATTTGTCCTGTAGCAGTTCCAGTTGGTATTACTGTTGCTCCAGTTATATCTACATCTCCATTTACATTAACTCTAAATTTGTATTCATATTGGCTAGAACTATTCCATTTAGAAGAATCTACATTATAATCTATCCATGCTCTTAATCTATAATTAGTGGTTACACTACTTATAGTTTTAGTATGTTTATGACTTGCTGTATATAAATTATAATTAAGTAAACTACTAACTAATTTAGAATTTACTAATATTTTATTATTAGTTATATCTTCTAAATATAGTTTAATTTGATTATCTGTTAATGCAGTATATCCAGTATCAACAGATAATGGTTCTATTTCTATTGAATAACTTGCTACTCCTTTTGGATTAGCATCATCTAATGTTAAATTAGATGTAACATTAAAATCAAAGTAATTACTACTTACTTTTCCATCTGTATCACTAGTTGGTAATGCATTATTTATACTTATAACATTAGTACTTTCTGTATAACTCATAGATATTGATCCAGTAGTTATTACGTTTTCACTTCCTACTTCTGTTAAAGTAAACGCTGCATATGTTATTCCTATTACTAATGTAATTAGAAATAATAATAGAATTGTTGAGAATATTTTTTTAATTTTTACTTTTTTCATACTAACCACCTTTTTTATTATTATTTATACTATTTAACAAATCTTTATCTGTCTTTCTATATGCTTGTGTTTCAATTATAACGCAAAATAGCAAAAATTATAACTAAAAATAGCATTTTGTTAAATTTTTTTATATAAATGGGAAAATTGTATTAGGTGAAAAATTATGATAACTTTTTCAAAATTAAAAGATATTAGAGAAGATAATGATTTAA
>CAYSEZ010000038.1:0-9540 GCA_964430375.1 uncultured Mycoplasma sp.
AAATAAAAAAAGTGTATAAAACTAATTGACAAAAACAACTTCTAGTGGTATATTACTAGTGTTTAAATTTTATTTGGGTGTGTTTTTACATGCCTATTTAAAAGAATAAAAAAGATACACCTGGATATGTGTAGAAAGGAGACGTTATGCCAACAATAAATCAACTTGTTAGAAAAAAGAGAACTGATAAGGTTAGAAAGAGTAAATCACCAGTACTTGGGATTAGAACTAATACTTTGGAAAAGAAGACTTATGAGATTGCTTCACCTCAAAAACGTGGTGTATGTATCAGAGTAGGTACTAAAACTCCAAAAAAACCAAACTCAGCTTTAAGAAAATACGCTCGTGTTCGTTTAAGTAATGGAAAAGAAGTAGATGCTTATATTCCTGGAGAAGGTCACAACCTACAAGAACATAGTGTTGTATTAATTCGTGGTGGTCGTGTTAAAGACTTAATCGGTGTTCGTTATCACGTTGTTCGTGGTACTATGGATACTCAAGGAGTTAAAGACCGCAAACAAGCTCGTTCTAAATATGGAACTAAAAAAGGAAAATAAAATAAAGGAGGATAAATATGCGTAAGAGACGTGCAGTCAAAAGAGATGTTTTACCAGATCCAATATATAAGTCTAAAGTTGTTACTAAATTAATTAACTCTATGATGATTGATGGTAAAAGAGGTAAAGCACAAACAATTTTGTATGATGCATTTAATATGATTAAAGAAAAAACTGGCAAAGAACCAATGGAAGTATTTAATCAAGCACTTGAAAATATAAAACCAGCACTTGAAGTTAAATCTCGTCGTGTTGGTGGTTCTAACTATCAAGTTCCAATTGAAGTTTCTGAAGAAAGAGCTCAAGTATTAGGACTTAGATGGCTAGTTAATTATGCTAGATTAAGAGGCGGTAAAGGTATGGCTGAAAAACTAGCAAATGAAATAATTGATGCTTCAAATGGAACTGGAGCTTCAGTTAAAAAACGTGAGGATACTCACAGAATGGCAGAAGCTAATAAAGCGTTTGCACATTATAGATGGTAGGGAGGAATAAAGTATGGCAAGAGAAACTAGTCTAGAAAAAACTAGAAATTTTGGTATTATGGCTCATATTGATGCTGGTAAAACTACTTGTACTGAACGTATTTTATTTCATACTAAAAAAATCCATAAAATTGGAGAAACTCATGACGGAGCTTCTCAAATGGACTGGATGGAACAAGAAAAAGAAAGAGGAATTACTATTACTAGTGCTGCAACAACTGCTTTTTGGAAAGGATATCGTTATAATATAATAGATACTCCTGGACACGTAGACTTTACTGTAGAAGTACAAAGAAGTTTAAGAGTATTAGATGGTGCAGTTACATTACTTGATGCTCAAGCTGGTGTTGAACCTCAAACTGAAACTGTTTGGAGACAAGCTAGTGAATATAGTGTTCCAAGAATTATTTTTGTTAACAAAATGGATAAGATGGGAGCAGATTTTAACTATACTTTAAAATCTATTGATAGTAGATTTGCAGTTAATTCTAAACCTATTGAATGGCCAATTGGTGCAGAAAGTGAATTTAATGGAGTAGTAGATTTAATAACTAGAAAAGCATATCATTTTGATGGTAATGCTGAAGAAAATTATACTGAAATTGAAATCCCAGAAGATTTAAAAGATATAGTAGAAGAGAAAAGAACTGATCTTTTAGAAGCAATTGCAGAATTTGATGATGAACTAATGGAAAAATACCTTGAAGGTGAAGAAATTAGTGTAGAAATGATTAAAAGAGCAATTAGAACTGGTGTTTTAAAAGCAGAATTCTTCCCAGTTATGTGTGGTACTGCTTTAGGTAACAAGGGTGTTAAGTTATTACTTGATGCTGTTATTGATTATTTACCAAGTCCACTTGATGTTCCATCTGTTAAAGGTGTAACATTAAAAGGTGAAGATGATGAAAGACATGTATCTGATGATGAACCATTTAGTGCATTAGCATTTAAGGTTATGACAGATCCATTTGTTGGTAGACTTACTTTCTTTAGAGTTTACTCAGGACACCTATCTAGTGGTAGTTATGTACTTAACTCTACTAAAGATGTTAAAGAAAGAATTGGACGTATTCTTCAAATGCATGCGAATGATAGAACTGAAATATCAGAAGTATGGACTGGAGATATTGCTGCAGCAGTAGGACTTAAAAATACTACTACTGGGGATACTTTATGTGATGAAAAGAAACCAATTATTCTTGAATCAATTGAAGTACCTGCGCCAGTTATTGAACTTGCAATTGAACCAAAATCAAAAGCAGATCAAGATAAGATGGCTTTAGCACTTCAAAAGTTAGCAGAAGAAGACCCAACATTTAAAGTTAGAACTGATCCAGAAACTGCTCAAACAATTATCGCAGGTATCGGTGAACTTCACCTAGATGTACTTGTAGATCGTATGAGAAGAGAATTTCATGTTGAAGCTAATGTTGGTAAACCACAAGTTGCTTATCGTGAAACAATTACTGCATCTGGTGAATGTGAAGGTAAGTATATTAAACAATCTGGTGGACGTGGACAATATGGTCACGTATGGATTAAGTTTGAACCAAATCCAGATAAAGGATATGAATTTGTTGATGCAATCGTTGGTGGTGTTGTTCCTCGTGAATATATTCCAGTAACTGATAAAGGATTACAAGATGCATTAAAAACTGGTATTCTAGCAGGATATCCAATGATAGATGTTAAAGCTACATTATTTGATGGATCATACCATGATGTAGACTCATCTGAAATGGCATTTAAGATTGCAGCATCTATGGCTTTAAAAGAAGCTAAAAATAAATGTAAACCAGTTCTACTTGAACCAATTATGAAAGTAGACATAGTTGTACCAGAAGAATATTTTGGAAACGTTATGGGAGACATTACTTCTCGTCGTGGTAAACCTTTATCACAAGAATCTAGAGGTAATTCAATTGCATTTGCTGCAATGGTACCACTTTCTGAAATGTTTGGATATGCAACAAGTATTAGATCTAATACTCAAGGTAGAGGATCATTCCAAATGGTACCTGATCATTATGAAGAAGTACCAAGAAATATTGCCGAAGAAATTATTAAAAAAAGTGGCAATTAATTAAAAAATTTAATTATTTTGATTATAACAGTTGAAAAATTTTCAATTGTTAGATAAAATTATAAGTGTATTAAAAAAAGGAGGAAATATTAATATGGCAAAAGAAAAATTTAACCGTAGTAAACCACATGTTAATGTTGGTACAATAGGTCACGTAGACCACGGTAAAACAACTTTAACTGCTGCTATTACAAAAGTTTTAGCAGAAGAAGGAAAAGCAGATTTCGTTGATTATGCTAATATCGACAAAGCACCTGAAGAAAGGGAAAGAGGTATTACAATCAATACTGCACACGTTGAGTATGAAACTGAAAATCGTCATTATGCTCACGTAGACTGTCCAGGACATGCTGACTATGTTAAAAACATGATTACTGGTGCAGCTCAAATGGATGGAGCTATCTTAGTTATTGCTGCTACAGATGGTCCAATGGCTCAAACTAGAGAACACATCTTATTATCACGTCAAGTAGGAGTACCAAGAATGGTTGTATTCTTAAATAAATGTGATATGGTTGATGATCCAGAATTACTAGAATTAGTAGAAATGGAAGTTAGAGACTTATTAAATGAATATGGTTTTGAAGGAGATGACACTCCAATCATTACTGGTTCTGCATTAAAGGCTCTTGAAGGAGATCCTGAATATGTAGGAAAAGTTAAAGAATTAATGAAAGCAGTTGATGAATGGATTCCAACTCCAGAAAGAGATACTGATAAACCATTCTTAATGAGTATTGAAGACGTATTTACAATTACTGGTCGTGGAACTGTTGTTACAGGACGTGTAGAACGTGGACAATTAAAATTAAATGATGAAGTTGAAATAGTAGGTATTAAACCAACTAAAAAGACTGTTGTTACAGGAATTGAAATGTTCCATAAACAATTAGATTATGCAGAAGCTGGAGATAATGCAGGTGTATTATTACGTGGTATTTCTCGTGAAGAAGTAGAACGTGGACAAGTACTTGCTAAACCAGGATCAGTTACTCCTCATAAGAAGTTTACTGCTCAAGTTTATGTATTATCTAAAGAAGAAGGTGGAAGACACACTCCATTCTTCGCAAACTACAGACCTCAATTCTATTTCAGAACTACAGATGTTACTGGTGTAATTGAACTTCCAGCAGGAGTTGAAATGGTTATGCCTGGTGATAATGTAGAAATGACTGTAGAACTAATTCACCCAATTGCTCTTGAACAAGGAACAAAATTCTCTATCCGTGAAGGTGGTAGAACAGTTGGAGCAGGTTCTGTATCAAGCATTATTGAATAATTAGACAGATTAATTTCTGTCTTTTTTATTACAAATATTGTAAGGTACTTGACAAAATTCAAAAAACCAAGTAAACTAAAATAGTAAGTTAACTGACAAAGAGGTAAAATATGGAAAATAAAAATATTCTAATTGAAATAAAAGAATTAGAAAAAACAATATTAAGAAACTTAATACCAGTACAAAATATAGAAAAAGAAAATATATATCAATTATATGTTCCAACTCCAACACAAATGAGAATAATAGAATATATAATAGAAAATAACACTGAAGAAGTATATCAAAAAAAACTAGAAATAAAACTAAATTTAAGAAGAGCAACAATTTCAGATGTACTCCAAAGAATGGAAAAAAAAGGTTTAATACATAGAGAAATAGATGAAATAGACACAAGAACAAAAAGAATAATTCTAAATGAAAAAGCAAAAGAAATATATGAAGAAAGTAAAACAAAACTAACAAAATTAGAACAAAAAGCAGTACAAAACATCAAAGAAGAAGACTTACAAACATTTCTAAATGTAATTAACCAAATGATAAATAATATTAATAATTAACAATATAATATATAAGGACACATGTCCTAAAAAAATAACAAAATCGTTAGTTAGCATACAAAATTAAAAAGAAAAGGAGAATATAAATGATAAAATTATTAAAAAACCTAACTAAAAAAGAAATACTAATGATGTTTATAGTTTTATTATTAGTTATATTTCAAGTATGGTTAGACTTAAAACTACCAGATTATATGTCAGAAATAACAGTACTAGTACAAACAAGTACCAGTAGCATGAATGATATCCTAAAAAATGGTGGATATATGTTACTATGTGCAGTAGGAAGCTTACTTGCAGCAATCCTAACAGGATATATAACAGCAAGTATATCATCAAACTTTTCAATGAAAATTAGAGAAAAACTATTTAAAAAAGTAGAAAGCCTTGGAACAAGTGAAATAAATGAACTTGAAACAAGTAGCCTTATAACAAGAACAACAAACGATATTACCCAAGTAGAAATGTTAATATCTATGGGTCTAATGCTATTACTAAAAGCCCCAATAACAGCAATCTGGGCAATAACAAAAATATCAAACAAAGCACTAGAATGGAGTATTGTAACCCTAGTCGCAGTCTTAATTTTACTATCAGTAATCGGAGCCTTAATCATAATAGTAATGCCTAGATTTAAAATAGTTCAAAAACTAATTGACAAAATAAACAAAGTAACCAGAGAAAACCTAACAGGTATCAGAGTAATAAGAGCCTTTAATGCAGAAGATTATCAAGAAAATAAATTTGAAGAAGTAAATAACAAACTAACAAAACAACAACTATTTAACCAAAAAACATTTTCTGTTATGCAACCAGTTATGTACCTAGTAATGTATGGTTTAACCCTTTCAATATACATAATCGGAGCATCATTAATAGAAAATGCAGGTATGGTAGACAAACTACCACTATTTAGTGATATGGTTGTATTTAGTTCATATGCTATGCAAGTAATAATGGCTTTCCTTATGTTAGCACTTATATTTATGATGTTTCCACGTGCTCAAATATCCGCAAACAGAATTAATGAAGTACTAGAAAAAACATCAAGTATTAAAAATGGTACAATAACAGAAGATAAAACAAATGAAAAAGGAACAATAGAATTTAAAAATGTATCATTCAAATACCCAAATGCCGAAGAATATCTTCTAAAAGATATTTCATTTAAAGTAAATAACAAAGAAACAGTTGCATTCATCGGTAGCACTGGCTCTGGTAAATCAACTCTAATTAATTTAATACCAAGATTTTACGATGCAACCGAAGGAGAAGTTCTAATAGATGGAATAAACGTCAAAGAATATGATGAAAAATTCCTAAACAACAAACTAGGTTACATATCACAAAAACCAGTTCTTTTCAGTGGCACAGTAAAATCAAATATTATGTTTGGAGATAATAACAAAGAACTTACAGACAAAAAACTAAAAGAAATAATCCAAGTAGCACAAGCAGAAGAATTCGTAGAAAAAATGGATGGTAAACTAGACGCCCATATCGCCCAAAATGGAACCAACATAAGTGGAGGTCAAAAACAAAGACTATCAATAGCAAGAGCCATAGCAAGAGATCCAGAAATATACATCTTTGATGACTCATTCTCAGCCCTTGATTACAAAACCGATAGCATTTTAAGAAAAAAATTAAAAGAATATACCGGAGGAAAAACCACCCTCATAGTAGCACAAAGAATAGGAACAATCTTAAATGCAGATAAAATTATAGTATTAGATAATGGCAAAATAGTAGGACAAGGAACCCATAAAGAACTTCTAAAAACTTGCAAAATATACAAAGAAATTGCCCTATCACAACTATCAAAGGAGGAACTAGAAAATGAATAAAAAACAAACAAACGAAAAAGCCAAAGACTTTAAAAACTCATTAAAAAGACTATTTAAAGAACTAAAAGGCTTTAAAACCCTAATCTTATTAGCATTCTTCCTTGCAGCACTATCTTCAGTTCTATCAATCCTAACTCCAAATAAATTATCTGATTTAACAAACGAAATCCAAAAAGGATTAATATTAGATACTACCAAAATAGAAGATTTAACTAACAAAATAATAAATAACTCAAACTTACAAAATATCCCAACTGAAAACACTAACTTACAAAATATAAACGAAGATATGATTGACTTAATATTTAATGAATTAAAAATAGATAATAAAACAATAACTCAAAAAGAACAATATGACTTTTTAATAACAATGAGTAACATAGATGAAAACACAACAATAGATGAAATATATAGCAAAATAGATACACTTCCAGAAAACATAAATGAATTAATAAAACCAAAAATATCCCTAGAAGAAGTAAAAAATATTGCTATATTACTAATAATACTATATGTAGCAAGTAGTATTGCAAGTTTTATAGAATCTATAATTATGACAGATGTATCTAATAAATTTGCAAAAAGCCTAAGAAGCAGAATATCAAAGAAAATAAATAAACTCCCACTAAAATACTTTGATAACCATAAACAAGGAGACACCCTATCAAGACTAACAAACGATGTAGATACAATTTCACAAACAATGAATCAATCACTATCAAGTTTAGTAAGTGCTATCTTCCTATTTCTAGGAACAATACTAATGATGTTTAAAACAAACGCTGTAATGGCCTTAACCGCTATAATATCAAGCCTAATAGGTTTCATAGGAATGTCAATCATTCTAAAAAATTCACAAAAATACTTCACAAAAAAACAACAAGAACTAGGTAACTTAAACGGACACATCGAAGAAGTTTACTCTAATTTAAACATAATAAAAGTATATAATGCAAAAGAAGAAACAACACAAAAATTTGAAGAATACAACAAAAAATTATGTGAAGCAAACAAAAAAAGCCAATTCCTATCAGGTATAATGCAACCCCTAATGAGTTTTATAGGTAACTTTGGATACGTCGCAGTTTGCATCGTCGGAGCAATACTAACTAAAAATAATGTTATAACATTCGGTGTAATAGTAGCATTTATGACTTATGTAAGACTATTTACATCACCACTTTCTCAAATAGCACAAGGAGTAACCCAACTACAATCTGCCGCCGCAGCAAGTGAAAGAGTATTTGAATTCATAGATGAAGAAGAAATGAGTAGTCAAAAAGAAATAACAAAATACCTAGACAAAACAAAAGTAAAAGGTAAAATAGAATTTGATAACGTTTCATTTAAGTATAATGAAAAACCAGTAATAAAAAACTTTACTGCAAAAGCACTTCCTGGTCAAAAAATAGCCATAGTAGGACCTACTGGCGCAGGAAAAACAACAATGGTAAACTTACTTATGAAGTTCTATGAAATAAATAAAGGCAATATAAAAATAGATGATATCCCAATAAATGAACTAACAAGAGAAAACATCCACGAACTATTTACAATGGTTTTACAAGATACATGGCTTTTCGAAGGTACTATAAAAGAAAACATTAAATTTAATAGAGAAAATATAACAGATAAACAAATAGAAGAAGCTTGCAAAGAAGTCGGAGTAGACTACTTCATAAAAACATTACCAAATACCTATAACTATACCCTAAAAGAAAATGACAACATCTCCGGAGGACAAAAACAATTACTTACAATAGCAAGAGGTATGATTGAAAACTCACCATTCTTAATACTAGATGAAGCAACAAGTAACGTAGACACTAGAACTGAAGAACTAGTCCAAAAAGCAATGGATAAACTAACCGAAGGTAAAACATCGTTTATAATTGCACACAGACTATCAACCATTAAAAATGCAGATCTTATTCTAGTAATGAAAGATGGAAACATAATAGAACAAGGAAACCATAAAGAACTATTAAAACAAAATGGCTTCTATAGTGAACTATATAACTCACAATTTCAAAAATAATAAGGAGGAAAAAATGAAATATTTTAAAAAACTAGAAGGAGAAAACATATATTTATCTCCAATAAATAATGAAGATATAGAAAAATACGTTTATTTTCTAAATGACAAAAACGTAACAAATAACATAGGAACAACAAATGAAATAACAACCATAGAAAGTGAAAAAGAATGGATTACAAATGCTAACAAAAATAATACAATAAACCTAGCAATCATAAAAAAAGAAAACGATGAATTAATAGGCAATTGCTCTTTATTTGATATAGATAGAATAAATAGATGTTGTACCCTAGGAATCTTTATCGGAGAAGAACAAAATAGAAACAAAGGTTATGGAAAAGAAACAATAAACTTATTACTAGACTATGGATTTAACTACCAAAATATGCATAACATTAACCTAAAAGTATTTTCATTTAATGAAAGAGCAATAAAATGTTACGAAAAAGTAGGATTTAAAAAATGTGGAACAAGACATGAATCTTACTTCCTAGAAGGTAAATACTATGATGAAATAATAATGGAAATACTAGAAAACGATTATAGAAATAGATAAAAATAAGACTACAAAAGTTATTTAACTAAAGTAGTCTTTTCAATTTTATCAATCTAAGTTTAAATTATCTTTTATTATATTAAATCTATCTATTACAAAAGGGAATATTTTATTGCCAGTAACTATATCGTAAAA
>CAYSEZ010000039.1:0-9446 GCA_964430375.1 uncultured Mycoplasma sp.
TGATATAAAAACATTAAAAATAACAATTGTATTTTATTAAATAAAAAGTTATAATATTTCTGAGGGATATTATGTTATTAGTAAAAGATTTTAAAGATTATGAAATTATTAGTATGTCAAAAAAAGAAAAATTAGAAAGATGGGGAAAATATTATTTATTAAGACCTGATTCTGAAATAATATGGGAAAGTGATATGGATTATTCTAAAATAGATGCCCATTACCATAGATCAAATACTGGCGGAGGATATTGGGAAGAAATAAATAAATTACCAGAATCTTGGAAGATTAATTATAAAGATTTAACTTTTAATGTTAAGTTAATGGGTTTCAAACATACAGGTATATTTCCAGAACAAAGTATAAATTGGGATTACATGATGGATAAAATAAGCAAAGAAAAAGAAAAAGGAAGAGATGTAAAAGTATTAAATCTTTTCGCATACACAGGATGTGCAAGTTGTGCAATCCTAAATGCTGGAGGCTCTGTTACTCACGTAGACTCATCAAAAGGTATGACACTTTGGGCTAAAGAAAATGTTAAATCATGTAATCTAGAGGATAAACCAATTAGATATATTGTCGAAGACGTTATTAAATTTGTAGAAAGAGAAATAAGACGTGGTAATAAATATGATGCAATTATAATGGATCCACCTAGTTATGGAAGAGGTTCTAATAAAGAAGTTTGGACTTTAGAGAATAATTTATTTAATTTAATTACTTTATGTGAAAAATTACTTACTCCTGATCCATTATTTTTTATAATTAACTCATATGCTTCTTCTATATCTAAAACTTCAATAGAAAATGCTTTAAAAATAGTTTTAAAAGATTATAAAGGTAAAATTTATTCAGAAGAATTAGGTATAAAATCTAAAAATAACACTGTTTTACCATGTGGAGTATGTATTAGATATGAAAGATAAATTAGATATATTATATGAAGATAATCATTTAATCGTAGTATTTAAACCATCAAATATATTATCTCAAAGTGATTCTACTAAAGATATAGATATGCTTACTATAATAAAGGAATACATAAAAGAAAAATATCAAAAAAAAGGTAATGTCTATTTAGGACTTGTTCATAGATTAGATAGACCTACATCTGGTATTATGGTATTTGCTAAAACTAGTAAAGCAGCATCTAGATTATGTAAACAAATAAATGATAAAGAATTTACTAAAAAATATTTAGCTATAGTAAATGGAATACTTTCTAAAAAAGAAGGTAATTTAGAAAACTATATCAAAAAAGTAAATAATGATTCTATTATTACTACAAAAGAAGAAGGTAAATATGCATTACTTTCTTATAAAGTATTAAAAGAAGTAGATAACTTATCTCTAGTAGATATTACTTTACATACTGGACGTCATCACCAAATAAGAGTACAATTTGCTAGTATTGAACATCCCTTATATGGCGACCAAAGATATGGAATAGAAAATAAAAAACAACTTATGTTATGTGCTTATCATTTAGAATTTATTCACCCGGTCACTAAAGAAAGACTTATTTTTGAAAAATTACCTACTGGTAATATGTGGAATAAATTCTTAAAAGATTGATTTTATGATATAAATAAAAGGAGAAAATTATGGATGAAAAATATGTAAAAATAGCTAATGATATGGCTATAAAAAATAGTAAAAATAACTTTAAAGATGGTGGACCATTCGGTGCAATTATAGTAAAAGATGGTAAAATAATATCTAAAGCAAGTAACAGTGTATTAAAAAGTAAAGATCCTACTGCTCACGCTGAAGTAAATGCAATTAGAAAAGCCTGCAAAAAACTAAATACTCACGATTTAACTGGATGCATCCTATATACTAGTTGTTATCCTTGTCCTATGTGTATGGCAAGTTCTATTTGGGCTAATATAAAAGAAATATATTATAATAATACTAAAGAAGAAGCAGACAGTATTGGTTTTAGAGATAAAGATATATATGACTTTCTAGAAGGTAAAACTAATATGTTAAAACTTACTAAAGTAGAAAATCACGATACAAAAGCATTTGATTTATTTACTAAAAATAAAAACATTTACTAGGAGTCTTTATGAAAGAAAAAAATATAAATAATAATAAAATAATATTAGAAATAATAATTATTCCATTATGTATTAGTTACTTATTTTATATTTTACTAGGTAATTTTAACAATACTTTGTTAATAAGTATAATAATACTAAGTATTATAAATCTAGAATTATTAATAAAAAATATAAAAGAAGTAAGTATTTATAAAGATAAAAACAATAAATATAAAGTATTATTTATTATATATAACATAATTAGCTTATTTATTAGTTTTATGACTGTTTATAAAGAAATAAATAAAATATACTTTATAATTACTTTATCTATTAGTATAATTTACTTCTTAATAAATGGAATACTTACTTTAATAAAAATATCAAAAACAAAAGATAAATTATATAAACTAACTAAAAAAGCATTATTATCATTATTTAGTTTTTTTATAAATATAGTTTGTTTAATTAAATTAATATAATATTATATGGGGGATTTGTTATGAATTATGGATTAATATTTGAAAAAGAAGAATTAAAAGGAAATAATTACTATGTATTAAAAGAAATATCTCTTTGTGAAGTAAAAGAAGATGGTATCCATATTTTAATGGGTGAGCATAAAGGAGAAACATTATCTAAAGTTGAGCCTTCTAATGAAGATATATTACAAGTAGATGTAGTAAACTTTGAAGAGCTAAAAACACTTTATAATACTTCTGATATGGAAGAAATAGGAGTTAATTTGTCTTATAATATTAATACACCATTTGTATTTAATAATAATGAATTAGTAAGTTTTAATGAAAACTTATATACTTATTTAAAAATAACTGATAAAGTAATTGGACAAGATGAAGGTATAAAAAGATTAATATCAGTAATACAAAATAATCAAGTTTTAAATAGTTTACCATATTCAAATGAAAAAAAGAAAATAAATAAAAGAAATATAGCAATTATGGGTAAAACCGGAGTAGGTAAGTCTCTAATTATAAAAGAATTAAAAGAAAATATTGATTTACCAGTATATATTACTAAACTAGATAAAGAAGATGAACCTTCTAATATGTTTGATATATTTTTAAATTTATTTAAAGAAGCAGAAGGAGATATAGAACTTGCAAGTTCTGGTATAGTAGTAATTGATGATTTATCAGATAAAGAAAGATATAAAGCAGTCGGTGATTTAGTTTTACTCGCAGGAAAATATAATTTTAATTATTTACTTGATACTGGACTTATTAATTTTAAAATAGATGAAGAAGAAATAAACTTTGATTTTTCTAATTTAACTTTTATCTTTTTAGTAAACACTGAAAATAGAAGAGTAAATGATAAAAAAGTTGGTTTTGAAAACAAAGAAGAAACAACTAATAATGATTTAAATAGATATTTTGAAGATGATACAATTAATAGAATTACTGATTTAGTTATATTAAACGAAATGGATAAAGATATGTATATTAAAATATTACTTAATTCTTCAATATCTCCACTTTATATAAAAATAGAAGAATTAAATACTATGGGTATCACATTTAATTATGATATGGAATTTATTTCATTAATCGCAGATAAAGCACTTGAAATTAATCAGGGTGCATTCGGTCTTATAAAAGCAATTAATGAAGTATTTAGTTTATATGAGTTTGAACTAATTACTAATGATTATGAAGAAATAGAATTTAAAGGTAAAAAACTAGTAAAGAAAAGATAAATTTAAAATATATTTTCTTTTTTATTACTTTATTGTATAATTAAGTAGAAAGAAGGTAAAAGTATGAAAAATAAAAAAGGTTTTACAATTATAGAATTAGTAGTAGTAATCTTAATATTAGGAATGCTATCTACTATTGCATTAGTATCAATATCAAGAATTAGAAATAGTGCTAATGATAAAGAAATTTCTACCATTAGAACTTCTATTATAAGTGCATTTGATAATTATCGTATTGATAATGGAATAAGCAAAAATACATCTATTAAAATCAGTAATTTAAAGTTTGATAAAAATTTATCTTATAACAATAGCACATGTTCTCTAAAAGAAAGTGATACTATTAAATACATAGTAAAAGGTGATTATTATAATAAATTTATTACTGAAGAAGATCGCTTAAAATATGGAGTATGTATGACTGAAACTATAATAAATGAAAATAAAACAGAAACAAAATGTACTAGCACTCCCTCTAAAGCTGAAGACTATTGTATTAAATTAGAGTGTAATGGTAAAGTAATTATAGATGATTATAATGATGATTCTTCACTATGTAGTAAATAAGGATGTTTTATGAGTATTATCAAAGTAATGAGTGAAAACCTCTCTAACAAAATTGCAGCTGGAGAGGTTGTTGAAACTCTAATGAATGTTGTAAAAGAACTAGTAGAAAACTCTATAGATGCAAAAAGCGATGAAATAAGAATTGACTTAATAGATTCAGGTATAAAAGAAGTAAAAGTATCTGATAACGGAATAGGTATGGATAAAAATGACGCTATAAACTGTTTACAGCGTCATGCAACAAGTAAACTTTATGATGATGAAGATTTATTTAACATAAATACACTAGGCTTTAGAGGAGAAGCACTTCCTTCAATTGCATCAGTATCAAAAATGACTATTAAAACTTCAAATGAAGAAACAGGTACAATTCTATCTATCGAAGGAGGTCTAATTAAAAAGGTAGAAGAATCAGACTTAAGACGTGGGACTTCCATTACAGTAAACGAAATATTTTATAATACACCTGCAAGACTAAAATACCTAAAAAGTCTAAATAGTGAACTTGCTAATATTATTTCCTATGTAAATAAAATGGCTCTTGCTAATCCTAATATTAAATTTACCCTAACTAACAATGCTAAAGAACTATTAAAAACAGATGGATCTGGTAATCTTTTAAAAGTTATCAATAGTATCTACGGACTAGAAGTAACCAAAAAAATGTGTAAATTTGAAAATGAAAACGATGACTACCTAATAAATGGTTATTTTTCATACCCTGAAATCAATAGAGCAAGTAGAAACTTTATAACCCTACTTATTAATGGAAGAAACGTAAGAAATAACGATATTATCAAAACAATCCTTGAAGCATACCATACATACCTACCAATAAATCGTTACCCAATCGTAGTCCTAAACATAGAAACAGATTCTTCCATCATAGATGTAAATATCCACCCCACCAAAATGGATGTTAAATTCTCAAAATTAGATGAACTAAAAGAACTAATTTATAACACAATATCCACTAATTTAGAAAAATTAACCCTAATTCCAGAAGCAAAATATGAAAATAGTCCCATATCAAATATAGATAAAGTAACCACTATAGATAACAAAATAGATTTTAAAGATAAAGAAATAATAAAACCAGAATTTGAAACACTAAACTTTGATTTTAGTGTTAATGAAGAAGAAATCCCTTATATAAAAGAAGAAAAAGAAGAACCAAGATTTAAAATGATCGAAGTTCTAGCACTCGTTCACGGCACATACATAGTAGGTGAAAATGAAGATGGTATGTACATTATAGATCAACACGCTGCTAATGAAAGAATAAATTATGAATACTACAAAGAAAAACTAGGAAAAGAAACAAACGAATTAACAGATTTACTTATTCCTATAAAAATAGAACTATCTAATAACGAATACATTTTATTAAAAAAACACTTTGACGTATTAGATAGATTAAACTTTAAATATGAAGAATTTGGCTTTAACAGCATCATCATAAGAAGTCATCCTACTTGGATAACAAAAGAAGAACAAATAAGAAAAATAATCGAAGTAATAATAAACACTGAAGACTTTTCTAAAGAAAAATTTAATGAAAAAATAGCAATTACTCTAGCATGTAAAATGTCTATTAAAGCAAATGAACACATATCTTTAGAAGAAATGAAAGAACTAGTAGTAAGACTATCCAAAACAAAAAACCCATTTACTTGTCCACACGGTAGACCTACTACTATAATTCATACAAAATATGAACTAGAAAAAATGTTTAAAAGAGTAATGTAAAGAAGGTAATAATATGAAAAAAATAATAGAAATTAACAATGAAAAATACGAATCTACTCCATTAAAAAATGGTGAAGGATCAAATGCTACTTGTTATCTACTTGAAGAAAACAAAGTATTAAAAATATATCATGATAATTTATCCGAATATAACAAAGTACACTCTATGAACTTTGAACCACTTTTAAATATAAAAAATAATACATTTATTTTTCCAGAAAAATTATTTGTAAATAAAGATGGCGTCGTTTTAGGATATATATCTCCCTTTATCGAAGGAGAAACACTACTAGATAATTCTAATGATATTAAATTATATGATTTTATTAATGGTTTAGATGAAGCATATAAAGATATATCTAAAATATCAAAAGAAGGAGTTTTTACATGCGAAATGGGTCCTAGAAATATTATATTTAATGATAAATTTTATATTATAGATACAGATACATATTTTGTAATTAAAGCCCTTTCATATGATGTTTGTTTATCACATAATATCTCTATATTTAATGCTTCTATTTTAGATTATATTGTAAGAAATGAAAAAATAGATCAAGATTTATTTACTTTTATAAATAGAAACGATACTTTAAGATTATTATGGGAAGAAATGACCTCTAGAGAAAATGCAAAACCCTTATTAAAAGAATTTATCATAGAATTAAAATCAAGTTTAGAATATGAATATAAAGCTGATATAGAAACATTTAATGACTTTTACAAAGTATTTAAAAGGGTTAGAAAATGATATACATAATAACAGGACCTACTGGAGTAGGTAAAACAAAACTTAGTGTTATGCTAGCAAAAAAACTTAATGCTGAAATAATAAATGCCGACAGCATGCAAATATATAAAGAATTAAATATTGGTGTTGCTAAAATAACCGAAGAAGAAAAACAAAATATTCCCCATCATATGTTTGATATGGTAAGCATAACAGATGATTACTCCGTTTATAATTATCAAAAAGATGGCAGAATTTTATTAGAAAAATTACTAAAACAAAACAAAAACATCGTAATAGTCGGAGGAACTGGTTTATATATAAAAGCTTTATTATATGATTATACATTTGATAATAAAGAAAACAAAAATAAAAAACTATATAATTTTAAAATAATAGGACTAACTCGTGATAGAAAAATTTTATATGATAATATTGATAAAAGAGTAGATACTATGCTTGATAAAGGCCTTTTAAATGAAGTAAAAGCTTTATATGATAAAGGCATTAACACTCGTCCTATTAATACCGCAATTGGATATAAAGAACTATATGATTACTTTAATAATCTAATTAGTTATAATGATGCAGTAGAAAAAATAAAAACATCCTCTAGAAGATATGCAAAAAGACAATATACATTTTTTAATAACCAATTTGATAATATAAAATGGTATGACATAGACAAAATATCATTTGACGATATAGTATTAGACATAATAAACTCATAAAGAGTTTTTTTGTTATACTCTCTAATTAATTACATAAAATTTAATGGAGAGAAAATATGAAAAATGCCTTAATATATAATTATAATATTTACATAGATGATTTAATTTTTTTAAATAATAATTACTACTTTAAATTTCAAAATAATGATTATGTAGTAGAACACTTTACTCGTAATATATATGAATCACAAGCAATATATAAATTAAATCAGGATATGCTCTATAAAAACTATAATACTTATAAGATAATACTAACAAAAAATAATAATATATTATTTGTATATAATGATAAATATTATATATTAATGCTTATTCCAAAAATTAAAAATAGATTAATAGATATAAATGATATTATAAATTTTAACTATTTAGTAACAGATAAAGAAATATTAAAATTAGATAGATCTAACTGGTCTTATTACTTTGAAAATAAAATAGACTTCATAGAAGAACAATTTTATGAAGTTAAATCAAAATATCCAATAATAAATAATACAATAGATTACTACATAGGATTATGGGAGAATGGTGTTAGCTATTTTAATTATAATAATATTAATACCCAAAATAAATATATATCACATAATAGAATAGGAACTAGTACCGATCTTTACTATTTCTTAAATCCTATTAATATATTAATAGATAATAAAGAAAGAGATATAGGAGAATATCTAAAAAGCTATATTTATACAAAAAATTGGACTGTTAATGATATAGAAAAACTACTTAACAACTTAAAACTAGATAGAGAAAACATTTTACTTTTAATTAGCAGATTACTTTTTCCATCCTATTATTTTGATATATATGAAAACATTTTATCAGAAAGTGTAAATGAAGAAGAAATATTAAAAGTATTAAATAATAAAAACATAATTACATTATTAAAATATTTATTTAATAAATATAATTACTATAATATACCAATAATAGAGTGGATAAAAAAAGAAGAATAACTATTCATTAACTAGTTTTATTCCTTCTATTTCTGGTACCTTTTCTTTTAATATTCTTTCTATAACATCATTAAATGTAATATCAATCATAGAACAATTTAAACATGCTCCCGAAAGTTTAATATAAACTATATTGTCTTCTAATTTAATAAATTCAATATTACCACCATCATTCATTAAAAATGGTCTTAAATCATTTATAACTTCAATTACTCTTTCTTCCATACAATCACCATAAAATATTATATATTTATTTTAAGTTTTTGTCCATTTAATCATGAAAAAAACAAAAAAACTTTAAAAAAACAAAAAAATACTTTATAATATAGTTGTGGAAGTGATTATATGTCCAAATATGAGGTAGGAGAAATTGTTACTTGTTTAGTAACTGGTGTTGAAAAATATGGTGTTTTTGTAAGCTTAGATAATTATTATAGTGGCTTGATTCACATTTCTGAAGTCTCTACTAAATTTATTAAAACCCCTTATGGAATGTTTAAAATTGGAGATGTTATGAAAGCAAAAATTATTGAAATAGATGAAAAATCACACCAAGTTAAATTAAGTTTAAAAAACGTTAATTATAGGAACAAAAAACACCCTAAAAATAAAATTGTTGAGATAGGAACTGGTTTTGGTATATTAGAAGATAACCTTGAAAAATGGATAGAACAGGCTAAAAAAGATGACCAAAATTAAAAAAAATTAAAAAAAACAAATAATTATATTGACAAAACCAAAATAATATTATATGATTTTAGTTGTCCGAATGATTTTTATGGGCGATTAGCTCAGTTGGTTAGAGCACCTGCCTTACAAGCAGGGGGTCGCAGGTTCGAGTCCTACATCGCCCACCATATTTAATGCCGAAATAGCTCAATTGGTAGAGCAACTGACTTGTAATCAGTAGGTTGTGGGTTCAAGTCCTATTTTCGGCACCAT
>CAYSEZ010000040.1:0-9276 GCA_964430375.1 uncultured Mycoplasma sp.
ATCGCAATCACAATCACAATCACAATCACAACCTACACTAAAAAATTGCATTTGTTCCATCAAATACGAAATAAATACTTTACTAGGAACTTTTTCTTCTTCTTTAGACTCCATATTTCTTACAGTTATATAATTATTTTTTACTTCATCTTCTCCAATTATAAGAGTAAATAATGCTCCTAATCTATCTGCTTCTTTTAATGCACTTTTAACTGTTCTATTATTATAATCAAAATCTACTTTCATATTTAAAAATCTTAATGTCTCTGCTAAAGATAAAGCATATTGTTTCTCACTATCAGATACTGGAGTAATATAACAATCAATTGTTTCTTCATCTGATAATTCTATACCCATATTTTCAAGAACATTTAATACTCTTTCTGCTCCGATACCAAAACCTATCGCCGGAGTATCAGGTCCATCTAATTCTTTAACTAAATTATTATATCTACCACCAGCACATATTGCTATTTCTTTTTCTTCTTCATTAGTAAAAACTATTTCAAATACAGTATGTGTATAATAATCTAATCCTCTTACTATATTAGTATCAACTTCATAAGAAATACCAAGTTCTGTTAAATAACCAAGTACTTTATCAAATCTTTCGCTAGCACTTTCAGATAAATAATCTGTTATCTTAGGAGCATTCTTTAATATATCACTATCAGAATCTACTTTACAATCTAATATTCTAAGTGGATTTCTTAAATACCTAGATTTACAATCATCACAAAGTTCATCTATATGTGGAGCTAAATAATCTATTAATGCCTTTTTATAATTATCACGTGTATCTTTATCTCCCAAAGTATTAATATTTACCTTAACATCTTCTAATCCGATAAAATTTAAAATATTTACTGGAATACTTATTAATTCAGCATCAAGAGCAGGATCATCACTACCAAAAGCTTCACATCCAAATTGAAAATGTTCTCTATATCTACCCTTTTGAGGTCTTTCATATCTATACATAGGACCATAATACCATAATTTACATAATCCTTCAGTATACATTTTATTCTCAATATATGCTCTAACTGCTCCAGCTGTACCTTCAGGTCTTAAAGTTATCTTTCTATCCCCTCTATCAGTAAAATCATAAGTTTCCTTTGTTACTATATCACTAGTTTCTCCAGAACTTCTATGAAATAACTCTGTTGCCTCTATTAAAGGCGTTCTAATATATTTGTAATTATAACGAATCATAAAACTTTCAAAAATATTTCTAAATTCATTAAATTCCAAAGCCTTTTTTCCATATAAATCATATGTTCCTTTTTGTTTATTAATCATAATATCCCTCCTACTAATTAATATTTCTTAATAAAAACAAGAAAATTAAAATTCCTGTTTAATTAATCTTTGATACTCTTCTTCATAGTCTATTTCATTATCTAAATTTAAAATATTACTATTATATATAAAATCATTAAAAATATCTAATAAATCTAAAAACTCATAATTATGTTTAAATAATGGATTTTTTCTATCTTTTCCATCTATTTCACTTAATAATTTATCTGCTTTTTCATATAAAAAATAATATTTATCTCTTTCATAGATATTACTAACAACAGAAGTTTCTACAAAAATTAAGAAATCAAAAAGTGAAATCTTCTTATCATTTGCATAAATACTATGAAAACTATCAGAAGATAAAGTAAATAGTTTAGAATCATAATATACATTATATAAAGTTTCATTATCTATTAAATATTTTTCTACATACATATAACAAATATTATTTCTATTAATTATAAATCTACTTTCTATATTCATCAAAACCACCTACAAATAAATTATATAGTTTTTTACTATTAAAGTCAAACAAAAGATACTTATTTTTCATTTATATCATTATTTTTTTCTATTTCTTTTATTAATCTTTCAAATAAAACATCATAACTTGATACATATATAAATTTTATACCTCTTTTAATAGATTTATCTAAAGATTCTACCTCTTCTTCATTCATTTTTGGTATAAATATCTTCTTTATTCCATATCTTTTTGCACTTATTATTTTTTCTTTTATCCCCCCAACAGGTAAAATATCACCAGTTAAAGTTATTTCTCCAGTCATACTTATTGTATCAGGAATCTCAAATTCTGTTAAAGCACTTATAATTGATGTTGCAATAGTTACTCCAGCAGAAGGACCATCTTTTTTTATTGATCCATTTTGAAAATTAATATGAATATCACTATTTATTAATCTTTCATAATCAATATTAAACTTATCATAATTACTTTTAATATACCCATAAGCAGTTAAAGCGCTCTCACTTAAAATATCTCCTAAAAAACCAGTTGTTATTATATTACCATTACCCTTATAAAAAACTGTTTCAACTTTCAAAACATCACCACCATAAGTAGTATAACTTAATACATTAACTTTACCAATATATGATTTATTTTTTACTTTACTACTAGGATATTTTTCTTTACCTAAAAAGTTTTCTATTTCATCTACATTAATAATATTTAATTTTGACTTTTTAGTTAATACAATATCTTTTACTATTTTACGTAAAATAGATAAAATCATTCTTTCTAAATCCCTTACTCCAGCTTCTTTAGTATAATTATTTATTATTTTAATAATAGCATCATCAGAAAATATTACTTCATCTTTTGATAAATTCAAATCTTTTATAGCATTAGGAATAATATAATCTTTAGCAATATTTAACTTATCTATCAAAGAATAACTATTCATTTCTATTATTTCCATCCTATCATAAAGTTCTAAAGGAATTTGTTCTTTGTAATTTGCAGTACATATAAATAATACATTTGATAAATCATATTCTTCTTCAATAAAATTATCTACAAAATGTTTATTACCATTTTTATCTAACACTTCAAGTAAAGCAGAAGATGGATCCCCTTTTATATCCTTAGTCATTTTATCTATTTCATCTATAAGAAAAACAGGATTAGAGGAACCAGCTTTCTTCATGCCTCCGATTATTTTACCATAAGATGAACCTATATATGCTCTTCTGTGACCCATTATTTCTGCTTCATCATCAAGACCACCAACACTTATTTTAGTAAAATTCCTATTTAGTGCCTTAGCAATAGATTTAGCAAATGTAGTTTTACCTACTCCAGGAGGTCCCACTAAACATATAATACTAGAATCTTTATTATGAGAAAATTGTTCTACTGCCAAAAACTCTATAATACGTGCCTTTACTTCTTCTAAACCATAATGCGTAGAATCAAGGATTTCTTTTGCTTTATTTAAATTCTTATTATCTTTCGTAAACTTATTCCAAGGAAGAGACAACAATATATCTATATAATTTCTTACTATTGATATCTCCGGAGATACTGGATTTAATTTTTCAAAACGTTTTATTTCTTTATTTAAACGATTCTTTATATGAAGTGGTGCATTAATATTATCTACCTTCTCATATAATTCTATTACTTCATTATCTTTATCATCAATACCTAGTTCTTCTTTTATTACTTTTAATTTTTCATTTAAAATAAATTCTTTCTGAGAATTATCAATATTAATTGATATCTTTTCTTCAATAGAATTCTCAAGTTCTACTATTTCAAGCTCATTTTTTATATCAAGAAGTAACATCATTACTCTATTAGGAGGTTCTTCTTCTTTTATATATTCTAATTTTCTTTCATATGATAAAGGCATTTCAGAAACTAAAATATCTGTTGTTTTATTAATATCATTAATACCTAAAATCTGAGATAAAACACTATTACTCATAAGAGGATTATTTTCAATAAAATACTCAATTTGTTTTATCAAAACACGAGAATATGCAACTTCTTCAATATTAGATAATTTTTTATAATCAATTTGAACTATTTTTCCTAGTAGATTATCATCTTCATAAAATACACTTAATATATTTACTCTGTTTAATCCTCTTAAAACAATTCTAATCTTATTATTTGGTAATTCTATTTTCATACTTATGTAACAAACAACACCAATCTTAGATATATTTTTTATATCAAAACTATCATTAAAAGTATTATTTGGATAAACCACTAATACATGTTTATTATAGAAAGACTCTGCTAATGAAATAAGTTTTTTATCATTATCTTTATCCAATTCTAATCTTACTTCATTATAAGGAAAAAGAGTTATATTTTTTAAAAATAAAACAGGTAATTTATTATCCATACTTCCTCCTTTTGAAACTACTATCTATTATAATGGTTTTTTTATTTTAATCAAGAAAAAAAGACAATTATTTTATCTTTTTTAATCTATATTTTACTTATATAATCATTATATCCTCCGACTATATTTACAACTTTATAACCAAGATTAAATAACTTAGAACATACTTTAGTACTTTGGCTTCCATAGCTACAATAAATATAATATATTTCATCTTTATTTAAATATTCATTAGGATTCATAATTAAAAAATTAACAGGTATATTTTTAGAAGTTGGAATATTTCCTATTCTGTATAAATAATTATCTCTTATATCAATTATATTTGCTTTACCTATTAATGTTTTCAATTCATCTATTCCTATACTTTCATACATATATTACCCCCATAATATTATATGTATAATTAGTAAAAAATTAATTATAAACATAAAAAAAGTAAATAACATTAATCTTCGTTATTTACTACTATTTTTTTACCTTTATATTCTCCACATTCTTTACATACACGATGGGATTTTATAATAGCACCACAATTTGGACATTTTGTTACACTTTTTGCACTTAATGCTAAATTAGCTCTATGTGTTCTTCCTCTTGTTTTTGAAACTTTTCTTGCTGGAACTGCCATAATATCACTCCTTTTTTTACTATTATTTGACTTTTGGTCATTGCTTATAAATTATACAATAAATCTTTATAAAAAACAACTAATTTTTTAATTTTTTTAACTTTTTATCATAATTTCTATCTTATATTTCAAGTACAACAGTAATAATCATAGGAATAGAACCCGTTTCTTTATAGAAATATTTACCTAATTCATCCCTAATTTGTTGTTTAATTTTTGTAAAATCAACTTTTTTACCAGGTATTAAATGAGATTCTATTACTTTTTTACATATTGTTTCAGTTTTTTCTATCATATCCAAATTTTCTTTAACATAAATAAATCCTCTTGTTAGTATTTGTGGATTAGCAAGTATTGTTTTACTTTTTTTATCAATAGTAGAACTAATTACAACAATACCATTATTACTTAATAATTCTCTATCTTTTAATACAACTTCACCAATGTCATCAGATGAACTTCCATCAATTAAAATCTCATCAATTGCTACTTTTTCCTTATCATTAGTCAAATTACCATCAACAAAAGTAGTTACCTCTCCATTTAATTTTAAAATTATATTTTCTTTATTCATACCAGTTTGCTCTGCAATAGAAGCATTCATATACATATAACGGTATTCCCCTTTTACAGGCATATAATATTTAGGATTCATTAAATTAATCATTTGCATTAAATCTTCACTAGATGCATGATGTAATAAATGTTTTTTAGATGGGAGCGTAACAGTCTCTACATCAAGTCTAGATAAATCATCTACTATTTTAGCTATTTTCTTTTCATTACCTGGATAAATAGGTTCAGAAATAAATACTGTGTCTTTCTCTTTTAATTTAATAAATTTATCATAACCATTTATAATTTTCTCAATAGATGCATAACTTTTCTCTTTATCATCACATATCAAAATAACAACATCTTTATCATTTATATTAGTTAAATCTCCAAGTATATCAGGATTAAAAGTTAAATATCCTTGTTCTAAAGCATAACTAATAATATCTCCTAGTTTTTTCCCCATAACTACTACTTTTCTTTTAGTTCTAGATATTTCTGCAAATAACTCTTGTAATCTATATATATGTGTAGGAAAAATACTTATAATTAATCTTCCAGATATAGTATTTAATGTATCCCAAGTAACTTTATTTATTTTATGATATGGAGAAGTATGACCTTCTCTATAAGCATAAACAGACTCTGAAAGTAAACATAATACCCCTTGTTTTCCAACATAAGCAAGTTTACCTATATCAGTTTTATAATTCCCTAACATAGTAGAATCAAATACAAAATCAGTTGCATATACAATTGCACCATCATTAGTATATAATACATAACATACAGTTTCAGGCATAGAATGTGTTACTGAAATTGGAAATATTGCAAAACCATTTATATCAAGTTTTACATGTGGTCTTATTTCCTTTAAATTAACTCCTTCTACTTTCTGACTATCTAATAATTTCTTTAATATATTCATTGTAAACTTAGTCGCATATACCGGAATATCAGGAAGTTCCTTTAATATATCAGGTACTGCCCCCATATTACCTTCATGTCCATGTGTTAAAAATATTCCCCTTATCTTATCCTTATTTTCTTTTAAATAATCAAATTTTGGTATTATATAGTCTACTCCAAGCATATTTGAAGTAGGATATTTTAAACCAGCATCAAATACAAATATATTATCATCTACATCAACAATATACATATTTTTACCATTTTCATTTAGTCCACCAAGACTAAATATTTTAATCTTACTCATAAATTCATTCCTTTCTTAAGTTTTTTCGTTATTTTTATAGTTAAAAGTAAAAGACTAATAAATTATAACATATTTTTTATATTTTGTAACTAGTTTTACAATTTTTTATATAATTTATTTTAACTAATTTCTAATGGTTTTTATATCCTCTCTTATATCTATTATAGTAGAAGGTTTATTTATAGAATCACCATCAAGTACTAAATTTAATGAAGTACTTTTAAACTCTTTTTCTATTTGTTTTGAACTAGTTAATACTTCTTTAGAAGTAATATTACAAGATGTGGCAAGAAGAGGGCCTGTTTCTTTTATTATATCTTGTAAAAAATTATATGTAGTTATTCTAACTCCAAAATCTTCTCTATCAAAATTAGAAAAATTATCCAAATTAACTATAAATGTATAAAAACCTGGTAATTTATCATTAATAAGTTTAACTTTTTCATCAGTTAAATTTTTAATATATTTAAATAAACATTCTTTATCAGGAAAAATAATAGATATCTTTTTATCCAAAGAAGATTTTTTTAACTTATTTATTTTTAATTCATTTTCCTTAGTAGCAAGCCCCATTATTCCATATACAGTATCAGTTTTAATAGCAAATAATTCATTATTTTTTAATCCATTTATTATTTCTTCTTTGGCTTCTTTTTTATATATTTTCATAAAAACCTCTTTATATAACAAAACCCTTGATATACAAGGGTAATTTTTTCTATGGTGTCCCAGGAGCGATTCGAACGCCCGACCGACGCCTTAGAAGGGCGTTGCTCTATCCTGCTGAGCTACTAGGACATAAGTACTCATCAGTACTTACTAAGTATATAACATTTTTTTATATTTTTCAAGTAGATTTTCTAAATTTTTCATATATTTTTTCATTATTTACAAAAAATTCTATCTTTTCAACATCATAATTATCAAAAACTGAATAAATTATCATATTACTAGCTTCAATATTTAAACCATTATTTCCATCAAATATTTCTTCATTAAATACAAGTTCTAATATATTATTATCTATTCTATAATCTAATAACTCTATATTTTCATCTACATATGATATTACATTTTTATTTACATAATTAGATAAGGATTCTACTATTATCTCTACTTTCTCTCTAGAATCATTTACATAACTAGTAACAGGTACATAATATAAATTATCATTGTTTTTACTATAATAATATAATAAAACTTTATTAATATCTTTATTACTAGTTATATTATATACTTTATTTATACCAAAATCTTTAGTTAACAAAGTAGGTAGTTCTATATTAGTATTTGGTACATATTTTAATAAACCATTCTCAACACTTATTTCAATACCTATAATACTAAAATTACTTAACGAATAAATAATAGCCTCGATCATTTTTTCACTTTGTTCTTCATTAATATTTAAAAATTCTTTAGAAAAATTTATCTTTAATACACCATTATTATAAGTTATATTATTTACTTTAGTATTCTTAGGTAATATAGGTTTTAAATCACTAGGAAGTAATGCATTTTTATTATTTTTATCTATCATAATATTTAATATTTCATAAGCTTTATCTTCAATTGATAAACTATTATCAACATAAACAGTAGTTTTAACTAATAAGTTATCTTCATTTATTACATATATATCAGTTTTATCATTATCTGTAATATGATAAGTATCATCATATATAATAGTATCATTATCTTTTAAATTTAAACTATATATAATAAACACTACAAATATAGAAAAAGTGGTTATAAATATTCTATTTAATGCTTTTTTCTTTAACATCTAATCACCACTAAAGTATATGAAAAAACGCATGCCTTTAGCACACGTTATAGAGATATTTCATTTAGTTTTATTAATTCTACTACTGCAGATGCCCTACCCTTAACCCCGAGTTTTTGCATTACATTTGATATGTGATTTCTAACAGTTTTTTCACTAATATTTAATGCCTTTGCTATTTCTTTAGTAGTTTTATTCAAAACTAATAACTCAAAAACTTCTCTTTCTCTTTTAGTAAGTACACTTTTATTCAAACATATTCCCTCACTTTCAGATTGGGTGGTTTATATATTCATATTATTTTATGAATAAAATTTAAAAGTGTGCAAAAATTGAATTATTTTATGAAAATTTTACTGATATAGTAACACTATTATCAAATTCCTCTTGTACTAATCGCATTATATTATTTGCAAGTGTTATATCATGATCTTTTTTTTCTAAAACAATGTCTATAGAATCATTATCATATTTTACAAAAGATGTTACATTATATTCCTTATTAATCTTTGATTCTAAATTTTCTTCAATTCCCTTAATAGAAGTAATTGTTTTAATAGCTTCATATGCATTATTTATTTCTTCAGTAGAAGATGACTTATTACTAGCTATTTCTTCATATGTTTTAGTTAATTCTTCTCTTTCTTCATCTAATTCTATTTTTAAAGCAGTTATATAATTTGAAAGAGAAACTGATGTATCAGAATCCACTAATTCTTCATTTTCTTCTTTCATCACACTATTATTAGTAGAAAATATTTCACTAGGCATAGTAATATAATACACACCAAGAACAAGAATTAAACTAAATAATGTTAAAAACCATAAACCTTGTTTATTTACCATATTATCCTCCTGATAAATAATATGCTTTATTATTTTAAATATGTTTTTTTCAAAAACT
>CAYSEZ010000041.1:0-9119 GCA_964430375.1 uncultured Mycoplasma sp.
AGCCTTATACTGATTTGTATAAGACTTAATATTCTTTTTATTATTTTGTGAATGGTAATAATGCAATTGCTCTTGCTTTTTTAATTTGTTCTGCGATATATCTTTGATGTTTAGCACAAGCACCAGTTACACGTCTTGGTAAGATTTTACCTTTATCATTTGTATATTTTTTTAATATTTCTACATCTTTGTAGTTAATTTCTTTACCTGCACACATGTAACATACTTTTTTCTTTCTTCTATAAAATTCTGCCATGTTTTCCTCCTTATTAGAATGGCAAGTCGTCATCTTCTATTTTTATTTCTTCGCCAAAGTCTTTGAATGGATCATTATCTACATTAACATTATTATTTGTTTGAGTGTTATATGTAGGTTCTGGATTAAAGTTATTATAACTATTATTGTAATTGTTGTTATAATTGTTATTTAATTCACTTGTGTAATTATATGGTGAATCATTTACTTCTCCAGATGGAATGTTTTGATTTTGACTTTGACTTGATTTTGTATCTAAAAACTGTACATTGTCTGCGACTACTTCAAACGCATATCTTCTTTGTCCATTTTGGTCATCATAAGTTCGAGTTTGAATACGTCCATCGATAGCAACTTGACTTCCTTTTCTTAAATAATTTTTTACATTTTCAGCTAACTTTCTCCATACGACAATATTAATATAGTCTACTTCTCTCTCTCCATTTTGGCCAGTATAATTCCTATTTATTGCTATAGAAAAAGTTGCTACTGGTAAATTTGATCCTGTATATCTTAATTCAGGATCTCTTGTTAATCTTCCAATTAAAAATACTTTATTCATTTGTTACCTCTTAATCTTCAATTTTTACTACTAATGAACGAATAATATTTGCGTTAACATTAGACATATGATTAAATTCATCAATTGTTTTAGTTGTTCCTTCAATTGTGTATAGATGATAATAACCTTTTTTATGTTTTTTAATTTCATAAGCTAAATCTCTTTGACCCATATCTTTTGAATCTAAAATTTTGCCTTCATTTTTTTCAAGTAGGTTTTTAACATCTTCTTTTACACTATTAATTGATGCTTCATCTAAAGTAGGATTAACTATAAACATAATTTCATACTTTTTCACTTTTTGCACCTCCTTTTGGACATCTGGCTTCTTACGAAGCAAGGAGTAATTTCTACTCGGTACATATTATAACAAATTGTATACTTGTTTGTCTAGTTATTTATTAAAAGTTTTTAAATTTCTGAATTCTCAAAGTAAATGAAATTTTACTATTTCTGTTGCAATAAGTTTGAGACTTATTCTAATAAATAATTTTTTATATTCCACTTTAAGTGTTGCAATTACTATAAGAAGTAACCTTTTTGAATTTATTAATTTGATTTCATGTTAAAATTTATTTCTTCTGTATAATTATTGCTTTAATATACTATAAAAAATAATCTATAAGTTAATTTATTATAGATTATTTTATTATAAGTTAAATCTAAAGTGACAAATGTCTCCATCTTGCATTAGATAGTCTTTTCCTTCTAGTCTAAATTTACCTTCTTCTTTTACTTTTTGTTCACTACCACATTCTATTAAATCTTTATATGATATTACTTCTGCTTTTATAAAACCTTTTTCAAAGTCTGTATGAATAATACCTGCACATTCTTTAGCATTAGTACCATCTTTATAAGTCCATGCTTTTACTTCTTCTGGACCACATGTAAAGTATGTTTTTAATCCTAGAAGTTTGTAAGTGGTTTCTACTAGTTTATCTAGGCCACTTTTTTCTATTCCTAAATCATTTAGCATTTCTTTTTTATCATCATCATTTAATTCAGCAAGTTCTGATTCTATTTTAGCAGATACAATAATTACTTCTGAGTTTTCTTTTTCTGCATATTTTTTTAATTCTTTTACATAATCATTTTCTATAGTTATTTCATCTTCACTTATATTTGCTAAATAAATATGTGGTTTTAATGTTAAAAAGTTAAATGATTTTATAGCAAGTTTTTCTTCTTTTGTGTATTCTACTAAACGTAAAGGTATATTTTGTTCTAAAGAAGTTTTTGATTTTTCTAGTGCATTTACTTCTAGAAGAGCATCTTTATCTTTGGTTGTTTCTGCTTTTTTCTTTATTTTTTCTATACGATTAGTTATTATTTCTAAATCTGCGAGTGCTAGTTCTAGGTTTATTATTTCTACATCTCTTACTGGATCTACTGTTCCTTCGACATGAGTTATTTCTTTATCATTAAAACATCTTACTACTTCGACTATTGCATCTACTTCTCTTATATGAGATAAGAATTTATTACCTAGTCCTTCGCCATTTGATGCTCCTTTTACTATACCTGCGATATCTACAAATTCAAACGTAGCAGGTTTTAATTCTTTAGGTAAGTATAATTCTTCTAAATGTTGTAATCTTTCATCTGGAACAGATACTATACCTACGTTTGGGTCAATAGTGGCAAATGGATAGTTTGCTACTAGTATATTTTTTTTTGTTATTGCATTAAAAAGTGTTGATTTACCTACATTAGGTAGTCCTACTATGCCTGCTTTTAAACTCATTTTTGCCTCCTTATAATGTTGGGTATGTGCCTGGTCCTAGTGGTAATCCAAGAATATACCATAATATGATAATTACTATCCAAGTTACTGAAAAAGCAATTAAATATGGTTTCATTATTTTTATACCATCTCTTATTGTATATACTCTATCTTTTTCTTTGTTATATATATTTAGATATCCTATGTATACAACAAAGTATGCTAGAAGTGGGGTCACAGCGTTTGTTAATGATTCTGATGCTCTAAAGATAAATTGTGCAAATTGTGGTGACATATTTAGTTGCATCATCATTGGTACAAGTACTGGTGATATTATTGTCCATTTTGATACTGATGTTGTAACAAATAGGTTTGATATTGCTATTATAAACATTGCAAAAAGTATTAATATTACACCTGAAAGTGGTAAGCTTTTTAAAATGTTAGTTAAAGTTGCTACTACTAGGGTTCCTATATTACTTTCTTTAAATATTGCAATAAATTGTGAAGCAAAGAATATCATTATAAGTAAATATCCTATACTTGATATTTTTTCTCCTAGTTTTTCTATTAAGTCTTTATCATCTTTAATAGATTTAGCACCAACTCCATATGCTATACCTGTTATAGCAAAGAATATTGCCATCATATATGTAAAACCATCTTGGAAGTATGAATTTACTCCGAATAATTGATCTACATAGGCTTCTTTTGTATTATCTAAAAGTATTCCTGATAATGGAAGACCTGGTACAATCATATAGATAAAGATTAAAATAACTATTATACCTGCGATAAAAGCATATTTTAAACCTTGTTTTTCTTTTGTTTCTTCTAGTATCTTTTTTTGTTCTTCATATTGTAAGTCTAAATATTCTATTTCTTTTGTATTTCCTTCTTCATCTTTAGTTTTTGATATATATCTACCCATTTTTTTTGCTACAAATTTTTCTGTTATGATTGTTCCTACTATTGAAATTATTATACACGATACAATCATAATATATAGATTAGAGGTCATTCTAACATAGAAAGTACTATCTATTAAGTTAGCAGCTTTTATTGTATATGGAATTAAATCTATATCTGTACTTCCTACAAAGAAACTAATGCTGTAACCAAATGCTACTCCTCCGAATGCTGTAGCAATTCCTGTAAGTGGGTTTCTACCATTAAATAGAAAGAGTAATGCACTTAATGGAATTAGTATTGCATATCCTACTTCATTTACTATACTTGAAAATACTGATATTAAAATTATTAGAAATGTTATTGTTTTAGGGTTTATTTTAACTAGTTTTCTTTTCATAAATGTTTGAATAAGTCCTGTTACATCTGCGACGCCTATACCTATTAATGTTATAATTAAAGTACTTAATGTTGTAAAACTTATAAAGTTAGTTGCAGCATTACTTATAATATATTTTATACCATCATAAGATAACATGTTTTTTACTACTACAATTGTTTTTTCTAAACTATTTGTACTTTGATTTATAGTACTATAGGTTACTGATGTATTAAATAGTGAAAGTATAAAACTTAGTAATACTACTATAAATGTTAATAATATAAAACTAGTTACTGGATGTAATTTAATTTTTTTTAATTTTTTCTTTTTTGCCATATTTACTCCTTGACTATTTTTTTTATCTTTTTATTAAATTCTATTCTAGGTAGCATAACACTTCTACCACAGTTTAAGCATTCTATTTTAATATCTGCTCCTAGTCTTGTTATTATCCATAAGTTAGAGCCACATGGGTGTTGTTTTTTCATTATTACTTTTGTTCCTAATTCATAATCATTTTTCATTTAATACCTCTATTTTGTTATATGGAATGCTTATTTTTTCTTTGTTAAATTCATCAAGTATTATTTTTCTTATTTGTCTTTGTACTTTATACTGGGTTGTGCTTTTTACTTCTGCGGTTAAGCGATAATTAATACTTGATGATGCTAATTCATTTATTCCTAATATTTCTACATTTCCTACTACATCATTTATTTCTTTTATTTTGTTTGTTATTTTGTTTAAGATTTTTTCTACTTTTTCTAGGTCTTCTTCATAGGAAATTGGAATATCTATTATGGCATAATTATTTGATTTTGAATAGTTTATTACTTCACTTATGTTTCTATTAGATATTATTTTTATTTTACCTTCATAGTTTTTTAGTTTTGTTGATTTTAATCCTACTGATACTATGTTTCCTGTGAAGTTATTTATTTCTACTAAATCTCCGACATCATATTGATCTTCAATTATAATAAACATTCCTGATAATATATCTTTCATTATATCTTGAAGTGCTAAACCTATTACAACACTTGCTATTCCTATTCCTGCAAGTAGTGATGTAACGTTTATACCTAGTGTTTCTAGTATTATAATTATTTCTATTATTATGATTGTTACTTTTAGAATACTTATTAAAAGTTTTGTTAGAGTTTGTTGTCTTTTCTTTTTTCTAGTTAGACTTTTTGTTAAAACTTTTTTTAATAATAAGTATATTATGTATCCAATTAAAATATAAATAATTATAGTAATAATAGACATATAAGTACTTTTTTGTCCTAAAAATTTAAAAATATTTTTCATAATTCACCTATTTGTTGTAATTTATTATATCTAGTATTCTATTTAAGTCATTTGTGTTTACGAATGATATTTGCATTTTTTTATTATTTATTGTTACTTTTGTACCTAAGTAGTCTGATAAGTCATTTTCTAATGCTTCATATTCATTTATTTCTTTTCTTTTTGTTATTTTATTTTTTCTTGCATATTCATTATTATTTGTTAATTCTTCTAGTTTTCTTACACTTAAGTCATTATTTATTATTTCATCTGATAAAGTTTCTATTTTTTCTTTACTTTCTAGTTTTGATAATACTCTTGCGTGTCCCATTGAAAGTTTTCCATCTTGAATTAGTGTTTTTGTTTCATTTGGTAAATTAAGTAAACCTAACATATTTGTAATATGACTTCTGCTTTTACCTACTTTTTTTGCTAATTCTTCTTGGGTTAGATTTAAGTTATCCATTAAACTTTTATATGCAGTTGCTTCTTCAATTGCATTTAAGTTTTCTCTTTGTAAGTTTTCTAGGACTGCGATTTCCATCATTTGTTCATCAGTAAAGTTACGGATAATTGCAGGTATAGTTTGTTTTCCCGCTAGTATTGATGCACGGTATCTACGCTCTCCAGCGACTATTTCGTATCCTTTGATGCTTTTTTTAACAATTATTGGTTGAAATACTCCGTGTTCTTTTATAGAATCTGCTAATTCTTGTAACTTTTCATCATCGAATGTTTTTCTTGGTTGATACGGATTTGCTCTTAATTCTTTTATTGGTAAGTCTCTTACTTCATCTTCTGTAGCGGTTTCCATTATTTTTTCTTCAACATTTCCATATGTTATGTCTTCAATATTAAATAGTTCTTCTAAACCCCTTCCTAGGGCTCTTCTTTTTGGATTATTAGTTTCCATTTGCTTCAATCACCTCTTTGGCTAAATTTAGATATGCTTCTGATCCTCTACTTTTTGGATCATATGCAATTATTGGTTTTCCATGTGATGGTGCTTCTGTTAATCTGATTAATCTTGGAATTATTGTATTATATACTTTATCTTTAAAGTATTTTCTTATTTCTTCGACTACTTCTAGTCCTAAATTTGTTCTTACATCTAGCATTGTTAGTAAGACTCCTTCAATAGATAGTTTTGGATTTAGATTTTGTTGTGTATACATTATTGCACGTAATAATTGAGTTATTCCTTCTAGTGCAAAAAATTCACATTGTACTGGTATGATAACTGAATCTGATGCAGTTAATGCATTTGTTGTTATAATACCTAGTGCAGGCGGACAATCTATTATGATGTAATCATATTTATCTTTTATTTGTTCTATATGATATTTTAGTTGTTCTGACTTTGAAACATTAGTATTTTCTTTAGCTTGTTCTATTTCTATATCTATACCTGCTAGATTAATATTTGCGGGTAAAACATATAAATTTTTATATTTTGTTTTTACTATTGCTTCTTCTATTTTACAGGTATTATTTAATACATTGTATACACTTTTATCTATTTCTCCTTTGTTTAGTCCTATTCCAGTAGTAGCATTACATTGTGGATCTAAGTCTACTAGTAACACTTTTTTATTTAGTATTGCAAGAGATGCAGATAAGTTAATACTAGTTGTAGTTTTTCCTACTCCACCTTTTTGATTTATTAAAGAGATTATTTTTCCCATTTTTATCACCTACTTCTTCATTATATATTTTATCAGAGATTAGTTTTTTTTTAAAGGTTTTTTATTTAATTTAGATAATTTATAGATAGAAAGTGTTAAAAGTATTAATTATTTATTGTATTTTGTATTCTTTTTCCTCTTATTAATGGAGATATGTTTCTTTGTTTTAGGTTATTTATATTTATATCTTTTATTTGAGATAAAGATGTTGTTTTAAATTTTATAAGTAATTTTTTTATTTCTTTGTTATCAGTATTATTTAGTTTATTTAAGATATTTGGTTCTGTTTCATAATATAAGTCTTTATATGTTATTATGTTATTTTCTATAGATAGTTTTGTTATAAGTGCAAGTAGTTCCATCATATATTTATCTTCTTTTGAGTGACATTTTTTATTTATTTCATTATTTAGTTTTAATACTTTTTTAGTAGTTAATTTATTTGTAAAACCTATTTCTTTTTCATTTGTTTCATTATTATAAATAGTTATATTATTTAATATTTCTTTTATATCTTTTTTAGTTATATTTTTAGTCCAAGATATAGAATTTAAAATAATACCATCTAATCTATCTGCACATAGTTTAGGACGAGGGGTGTCTACAATAGAAAGGTTTTTATAGTTAGATATTTCTTCTAAAGAGATATTATCTTGTTTTAAATATTCTAGTAATAGTTTATCATTTTTTAATATTTCTAAAGTATATTCTTCAGTTGATTCTTCTTTTTCATAGTCTTTATTCATATAATCTATAACATGAGAAAAACAAGGTGTTGATATATCATGAAATAATCCTGCGATTGTAAGTTTTTTATCTTTAGTTAATTTATATATTAAAAGTGATGTTGTTAGTGAGTGGTCATATCTAGTTATTTTTTCTTTAAAGTTATAAATGTTTTTTGATGCATAATTCATACCACAGAAATAGTCTATATCTTTTAATCTTATAAGAGATGGAACATCTAGATATTTAATTAAAAACTTTGGGATACTATCTACATTTAATAGTTTTTTATATTCATTTAATAATTTTTTCATATGTTTCTCCTTTGTTTATATTTTATATAATTTTTTTAAATTGTCAAATAAAAAAACTCATTTAGAGTCTTTATTTATTTTTATCTATTTTTATTACTATTTGATACATATTTTCAAAGTCAAATTCTTCTGTTTTAATAGAAAATCCAAATTTTTCTGTATTTTGTACTGCCTGTCTTACATTGTTTATAGCAAATCTTAAATCATAAATATTTGAATATTCTGTTTGTGATGGTGTATTTACACTTCCGATTATTGGACCATTTGGAGTTACTTCTTCTATTTTAGGTATTACTGTATTATTAATTGGTTCATTATTAGTGTTTTGTCCTACTCTTAATCTATCAAAGATGTTTTCTGTTTTCATTTCAGTTTGTTCTTGTTTTGGCATTTCAAAGATAGGTTCACTCATATTAACAACAGGTTGTTCTTGAATATTATTTTCTATAGGTGTTTGATTAGTAACTTGTGGTGTGGTTTTATCTGGTATATTAAATATTTGATTTTGTTGTAGTGATACTTCTTGTGCTGGTTCTTCTGTTATTACTTTATTTCCAGTTAATATAGCTATTTCATCATCAAGTTGTTTTACAGTCATTCTATTAATTAGTACTTTTTCTAGTAATTCTTTTTGTTTGTTTTTATCTTCTAAATTTAATAAACTTCTTGCGTGACGTTCTGATATTTTTTGATTTAGAAGTGCAGTTTGTACTTCATCTGCTAGATTAAGTAATCTTAATTTATTTGCAATTGTAGATTGTGATTTACCTAAACTTATAGCAAGTTCATCTTGAGTTAAATTATCAAGTTTTAATATTGTTTGATATGTTCTTGCTTCTTCAATCGGTGTTAAATCTTTTCTTTGTAAATTTTCTAGTAATGCAATTTTTGCTGTTTCTTTGTCATCTATATCTTTTACAATCGCAGGTATAGTTTGTTTTCCTGCAAGAAGTGAAGCACGATATCTTCTTTCTCCAGCGACTATTTCATATTTATCTCCGACTTTTCTTACAATTATTGGTTGTATTACTCCGTGTTCTTTTATTGATTGTGATAGTTCGTCTAAAGCATCATTATCAAATATTTCTCTTGGTTGAAATCTATTTGGCATTATATCATTTAAAGAAATCTCAAATATTTCTTTTTCTAAATTCATATTCAATCCCTACTTTCATTCTTTTATCTATTTTCCCTATATTATCATTTTATAGCATATAAAAAATTTTTTCAAGTAGTTTTTAGAAATTTATCAATAATTCTTAATTCTCA
>CAYSEZ010000042.1:0-6581 GCA_964430375.1 uncultured Mycoplasma sp.
AGATACCTAATAAGTATCTTTTTTACTTAAATAAAAGAAATAGTGTTAAGTTAGTGTCAACTATATAGACAAATAAGATTAATATTGTTATACTTAAACTAGAGGTGTTGATATGGAAAAAGAAGATGCATTTTCATTATTAGAAGAACAAAAAATGAAAAGAACAGTTGAAGATAGGGATTATATTATAGAATTAATGGGAAAATGGGAACGTGAAGAAATGGACCTTCAAAATAAACCAATTGAAGAACAAATAGAAAAAGCTATTAAATATGATGAAGAAGAATTTAGAAATTTAGTTCATACTTTTCCTAAATATTATCCAGTAGAATCACAAGAAATGGTTGTTTATCAAAGTAAAAAGTTGCAAACTACTAATAATAGTTCTGAATCTGGACTTAATATAACTTTAAAAGATAAACTAATTGTCACTGGAGCTTCTATTTTAGCACTTGCTGTAGGACTAGGAATTGTTAAATTATCTAGTGTAAAAGATGAAATGTCAATGAAAGGTGTTAATAATTATAAAGAATATGTTAGCTTTGCAAAAGAAAATGATTTACCTATTTCACAAGAAGGATATGTAAATTATAATTATGGAAATAATTCTATAGACTTGGGCAACAATATTAAAGGTGGAAGATAGTATGGATGATATTATAGTTTTAAATAATAGAGAATTTTTAATTCTAAATAAAATTAACTTAAATGGATATAACTTTTTATATGTTATTGCAACTGATGGTTCTAATGAATTTACATTATTAAATGAATATGAAGAAAACGGTAAAAAAATGGTTAAAAGCGTTATGGATCCAGAACTAATTGATGAAATATTATTAAAAATAAAAGAAGAAAATTATTAATATAATATACAAGAGAAAATATATTTTGTTTTCCCTTGTTTTTTTTATGATTTTATAACAATTATATTAAAACAAACAAATTATAAAAAATATTAAAAAAATATATAGTTTTTTCTTAAACTATGGTATAATCTACTATTGAAAGAGGAAGTATATGAAAAAAACAAAAATTAAATTAAATATTAATGACTTATTAATAGAAAAAGATGGTATTTTAAATGATAATATGTTAATACTTAATAGTGATAATGAAAATATTACATATATATTAAGTGATAATATTTTAATAAAAGATTCATTAGATAATATAATAAAACTAGACTTTAATAAAAATACTCTTAATTGTTATTTAAAAGAATCAAAACAAAGTTTTATTACTGATATAAAAGTAAAAAATAAATTAATAAGTAATAATAAAATAAATATAATTTATGAGATAGAAAATAATTTATTTAATTTGGATATAGAATATGAGGTGTTATAATGTTAGAAATATTAGAAAATATAGTATTAAATAATTTAAAAGAGTTAGACTTAAATGTTTTTAAAATAACTTTAAATATGTCTTCTAGAGATGATTGTGATATTCAGTGTAATGATTTATTTAAACTTGCTAAATTAAATAATATGGATATTAATACTCTTGGAGAACTTATAGTTAATAAATTAAAATCTATTGATAATTTTGATGATTATTTTTCATTAATAGAGTTTTCTAAACCTGGTTTTTTAAATATAACATTAAGTGATAAATTTATAACTAGTAATATAATAGAAATGGAATCTAAAGAAAAATATGGTATAAAAGAAGAAAATGAAACTTATGTATTAGATTTTGGTGGTGCAAATGTAGCAAAACCTTTACATGTAGGTCATATGAGAACTATTTTAGTAGGTGAATCTATAAGAAGAATACTAGAATATAAAGGAAATAAAACTATTTCTGATGTACATCTAGGAGATTATGGTCTTCAGATGGGACAAGTTATTTATGGAATATTAAATGAAAATAAAACAATCAATGATATTGATATTAAATATCTAGATTATATTTATCCTAAAATGAGTGCTTTATGTAAAGAAGATGAAAAAGTAAAAGAAGAATGTTCTAGAATAACTAAAGAACTACAAGAAGGAAATGATTTATATCAAAGATTATGGAAAAAAATAATGGAAGTTTCTATAAAAGATATAAAGAAAAACTATGACTATCTTGGTGCACATTTTAATTATTGGTACGGAGAAAGTGATTCATATAAATATTTAGATGAAGTAGAAAGTATCTTAAATAATAAAAATTTACTTGAAGAATCAAATGGTGCTTTAATAGTAAATGTAAAAAAAGATACTGATAATAAAGAAATGCCTCCATTTATATTTAAAAAAAGTAATGGTGCATACCTATATGAATCTACTGATTTAGCAACTATTTTACAAAGAAAGAAAGATTTTAATCCAGATCATATATTATATATAGTAGATAATAGACAAGAATTACATTTTGAAAGAGTTTTTAGAACAAGTGAAAAAGCTTCAATTATGGAGATGGAAAAACTAGAGTTTTTAGGATATGGTACAGTAAATGGTGAAGACAATAAACCATATAAAACTAGAAGTGGCGAAACTCCAAAACTAGAGAATTTAATTAATGATGTAAAAGAAATATTTATAAATAGTAAAGAGTCTAACAAAGATATAGATGTTTCTGATATAGATAAAATAGTTAATTCAATTTTAAAATTTGCAGATTTACAAAACTCTAGAGAACGTGATTATATATTTGATATAAATAAATTTTCTAATTTAACCGGTAAGACTGGTCCATATATTTTATATACATATTTAAGGTTAAATAGTATAATAAAAGACAAAAAAATAGATAAAAGTAAAGTAACTTATAAAATTTATAACAAATATGATAGACAATTAAGAATAAAAATGCTAGAATTAGTTAGTGCTTATGAAAAAGCATATATAAATAGGATGCCAAACTTTATCGCAGAATATTTATATGAAATCTGTGTGTTTGCTAGTTCATTTTATGAACAAAATCATATAAGTAATTTAGATGATGAAATAAAAGCAAATGATTGGTTATATATAATTTATGTAACAAGTAAAATAATAAAAGATATGCTTTATTTATTAGGTATTGAAATGCCTTTAAAAATGTAGGAGGAAATATTATGAGCATAAAAAAAATGAGTAAAGAAGAACTTGAAACTTTATCGTATAACGATATAGCACATTTAATTTTAAAAGAAGAAAAAGAACAAAGTACACTTGATTTGTTTAAAAGAGTAGTAAGTGTTCTTGAACTACCAGAAAAAACAATTGAAAATAAAATTGGAGATTTTTATACATCACTAACAACAGATAAAAGATTTATCTTACTAGAAGATGGTAACTGGGATTTAAGAACAAATCATAAAATGTCTACGATGATAACTTATGAAGAAGATGATGACTATGAAGAAGAAGACAGTGATTATGATGATAATGAAATAGAAGAAGATGAATTTGATGATGTATATAATGAAGAAATAGATGATGATACAGTAGATGAATTTAAAAACTTAGTAGTGGTAGATGAGGAAGATTTAGGTTTAGAAGAATAGTATAGAGGTGACTTTATGATAGAACGTTTAGACAAATTATTATTAAAATATGAAGAAATAACAAATGAATTATCTAAAAGTGAAGTAATTAGTAATATAGATTTATTAACTAAATTATCTATTGAACAAAGTAAATTATCAGAAGTTTGTAATAAATATAAAAGATATAAAGAAGTATTACAAAATATTATTGATGATGAAGAATTATTAAAAGATAAAGAGTTAAAAGATATAGCAAAGGAAGAACTTACTTTCTTATATGAAGAAAAAGATAATTTAACACATGAACTTGAAATATTATTACTTCCAAAAGATGAAAATGATGGAAAAGATGTTATTATAGAAATTCGTGGTGCAGCTGGAGGAGATGAAGCTAATATTTTTGCTGGTGATCTATTTAGAATGTATCAAAAATATGCAGAAAAAAATGGATGGCACCTTGAAATAATAAATGCAGAAGAAGGTACAAATGGTGGATATTCTCAAATAGAATTTATTATCAAAGGACAAGATGTTTATTCTAAATTAAAATATGAAAGTGGTGCCCATAGAGTACAAAGAGTACCAGAAACTGAATCACAAGGTAGAATACATACTTCAACTTCTACTGTACTTGTATTTCCGAAAGTAGAAAATATAGAAATTGAAGTAAATATGTCTGATATAAAAGTAGACGTATATCACTCTGGTGGTGCCGGAGGACAAAGTGTTAATACAACAGATTCTGCAGTTAGAATGACCCATATTCCAACAGGTATTGTAGTAACTTGTCAAAATGAAAGAAGTCAGTTACAAAATAAAGAAAAAGCACTTGAAATACTAAAAACTAAAATATATGAAGAAGAATTAAGAAAACAAGAAGAAAAACTAGGTAATGAAAGAAAAACTAAAATAGGAACTGGTGATAGATCAGAAAAGATTAGAACTTATAATTACCCTCAAAATAGAGTAACTGATCATAGAATAGGTTTTACAGTAAATAAATTAGATAGAGTTGTCGAAGGTGAACTTGATGATATAATTAATGCTTTAATTAATGAAGATCAAAAAAGGAAACTAGAAGCAAGTGAAAATTAAAGATTTATTAATAGATAATACTTCAAAACAGGTATTATCTATAATTTTAAATAAAAGTATTCCAGAAATAACTCTAAATAAGGAAGATAATATAAGTTTATATAATGTTATAAAATATAAGAAAGTAACAAAAGGATTAGAAAAAGGAAAACCACTTCAATATTTAACAAAAAGTGCCAACTTTTATGGATATAACTTTTATGTAAATAAAAATGTATTAATACCTAGACCTGAAACAGAGATTTTAGTAGATGAAACAAATAAATTAATAAAAAAATATTTAAATAATAATATTTCTATTTTAGATGTTGGAACAGGATCTGGTAATATTGCTATAACTTTAAAAAAATTAAATAATGAATACTCTGTTACAGCATCTGATATATCAAATAATGCTTTAAAAGTAGCTAAAAAGAATGCTAAATTAAATAATGTGGATATAACTTTTATAAAAAGTAATTTACTAAATAATATAAATAATAAATATGATGTATTAATAAGTAATCCACCATATATAGATAAAGAAAATGATTTTATCGAAGATATAGTATTAAATAATGAACCCCATTTAGCACTTTTTGCACCTAATAAAGGTTTAGATAATTATATAAAAATATTAAATGAAAGTAAAAAAGTATTAAATAAAAAAAATATAATAGCATTTGAAATAGGAGATAAACAAAAAGAAGATTTAATTAAAATAATTAAAGAATATTATCCTAATTCTATAATTAAAACATATAAAGATAATAATAATTTAGATAGAATAATAATTGTATTAAATAATATAGAATCACTTTAAAGTGGTTTTTATTATTTATGAATAATTTTATGCATATTTTTTTAAATACAGCATATAATACTAATGCAAATATATTGCAAATATATTGCACTTGACAATTTGATAAAAATGTAGTATTATTAATAACGAGGAGTGATATTTATGAGTACTATATCTAATACAGTTAATATGACTATTAGAATAGATAAAGATTTAAAACAAAATGTTGATAATTTATTTAAAAATTTGGGTACTAATACAAATTCTGCAATTAATATGTTTTTAAGACAGTGTGAAAGAGAACAAAGTTTAGTTTTTACACCTACTATGATACCTTCTCCTAGTAAAGAGTTGTTAGAATCATTACAAGAAATGGAAGATTACAAGAAAGGAAAAGTAAAACTCAAAAGTTTCAAAACCACTGAAGAGTTATTTGATTATCTAGACAATTAATGTATGAAATAGTATTATCTAAAAACTTTAAAAAACAATATAAGAAAGTTGGAAAGCAAGGTAAGGATCTAAAAAAGTTAAAAGTGGTAATTACTAAATTAGCGAAAAATGAAGTTTTAGAATCAAAATATAAAGATCATAATTTAATAGATGATAAGTATTATAAAAATTGCAGAGAATGTCATATAGAACCTGATTGGTTATTAGTTTATCAACAAGAAGATAATAAACTTAATCTTTTGTTAGTGGCAACCGGTAGTCATAGTGAATTATTTGATAAATAGTTAGCATGAATTTAATAATGCAGAAAAATCGCTTTAAAGTGATTTTTTTTTATAACAATTTTTAATTTACTATACTAACATATTATGTTAATATAGTTATAGGTGATATATATGATAACAGGTTTCGGATCTATTTTAAAAGTTATTTAAAAAATTTTCATTTAACAGAATTAGAAAAAAGAAATTGGATAAAATTAAAAAATAAAGATGATGAATATAGAACTGCGATAGATTTACTTGAGTTTCTAAAAGTTAAAAACTTTAATGCTATGAATAATATATTAAATAATGTTATGTATAAAAAGAAAGATGATGCTGATAAAATTAAAGTTTTATTATGGATATCTAGATGTAATAATATAGCAATGAAACAAGAAGTTTCTGATTTTAGTATAAATAATTTTAATTTAATTTTAGAATTCTTAAAAGAAGAAAGATTAAAACCTTTTAACTATGATAGAATAAAAGAAAAATTTAATAGTCTTGGTTTTTATTTTGTAAT
>CAYSEZ010000042.1:6681-8847 GCA_964430375.1 uncultured Mycoplasma sp.
GCATTAAAAGTATCTAAAGTAAGAGGATGTTCCAAAGTAAAAAAAGATAAACCCACTATATATTTAACTAAACTTTATAAAGATAAAGCTTCTATTTATTTTGCTATGTATCATGAAATTGGTCATTTAAAAGAAAACTATAATAAAGCAAAAAGTAAATATATTATAGATGAAGTAGAAGAATTAGAGAAAAAAGCAGATAAGTTTGCTATTAATCAAATGATAGATAAAAAATATTTAGATGAAATAATAAATAGTAATGATATTATAAGTACTAGTAAGGATATAAGTAAGAAATATAATATTCCTTTATCTTTTATAGTTAGAATTTTAGCATATAATAAATATATTAAATATAGTGATAAGTTTTATATAGAAAATATAGAAAAAATTGATTAATGAAGTAATGAAAATGATAAAAAGTTTATTAAAAAATAAAAGTAATTATTTATTCGTTAGTACAAAATGTAAAATTAAATTAATTAAGTAAATATCAATAAATAATTGAATTAAATATATAAAAATTACCCAATACATATATGAGGGTGATTTTTATATGAAGAAAACATTAACTTTACTTGCAATTTTAGTATTAATATTAATAAATATAAGCACAAAAGAAGAAGTATATGTTGTACCCAATGAATCAGTAAGACTTAGAATACTTGCTAATAGTAATAGTGTATATGATCAATATATAAAAAATGAAGTAAAAAAATCTTTAGAAGAAGAATTAAAAAATACCATGGAAGAATCTACTTCAATAGAAAAAGCAAGAATTGTTATACAAAATAATATTAAAAACTATGAAAAAACAGTAGAAGAAGTATTAGATAAATATAATTATGATAAAACATTTACTATTAATTATGGTAACAATTATTTCCCAGTAAAAGAATATAAAGGCGTAAAATATGAAGAAGGAGAGTATGAATCACTTCTTATAACTCTAGGAGATGGAAAAGGCGATAATTGGTGGTGTGTTTTATATCCTCCGATATGTACTTTAGAAGTAACAGAAAATGAAGAAGTAGAATATAAACTTTTTATTAAAGAGATATTTGAAAAATATTTAAAATAATATAGGCTTTTATATTATTTTTATTTTTATGGTAAAAAAATAGTATTTTATCATATGTTTTAATAGGTGTTAGTAACACACCATTTTATATTTATAGAATATCTTATATTAGAAATAAAAAAGGAGTGATTATATATGAATGATAATGATTGCTGTATTGTTAATATTTTAAAAGTTATAAATGTATTGCAAGATCAAGCTGGGAAAATAGATGATATACCAAATACATGTGATAGACCATTTTTAGGATTTACTAGTTCTTCGCAAGCTTTTGTTTATAATACAAGACCTATTACTTTATATACTTCAAATAATAGTGCTATATCTTTACCATATACAATTACGTATAATAGTGAAGAAGTAACTGGAACATCTACTGCATTTAGAGTAGAAAAAGTATGTGATAATTGCGTAACTTGTAGAGTTCTTGCTTTAAATCCTGATACTGACTCAAGTTTTCCTTATGTAAAAACAGATGAGTTTTTCACTGTAAGTTGTAATTGTATTTGTGCTTTACGTTGTTTAGATGATACTTACATAGAATGTGTTTAGAAAGGGGGTATTTTAATGTGTGGTGATAATAACTGTTCTTGTTTTTCTGATACATTATGTACAATAGTTAAACTTCAAAAACAAGGACAATGTATTGATAGCTGTCTTAATACATGTGATAGACCTATTTTAGGTAGTAATACCATTTGTACTAGTGCTAATACAAGGCCTGTGAGCTTTTATTCTTGTCCTAGTGCAACACTTTGGACTATGCCATATACTTTAAATGATGAAGAAGGAACATCAAGTGTATTTAGAGTAGAAGCAGTTGAAGGATGTTGTGCAACATGTAGAGTTCTAGCACCTAATCCTGATGAAAGTAGTTCTTATCCTTATGTTAGTACAAATACATTTTTCACTATTAATTTAAATTGCATTAGCACTTTAAAATGTTTAGATGATACTTATATAGCGTGTATTTAAAAAAATCAAAAAAGTACTTGAAAAAGTATCTTTTTTTTGATATGATTAAGATATAAAAAATAAAGAAGGAGGATATGTGTAATAAAGTTTACACATTAATTGACAAATGA
>CAYSEZ010000043.1:0-8843 GCA_964430375.1 uncultured Mycoplasma sp.
AAATTAAAGATAAAAAATATATCAACGCTTTACAAGGCTATCATGGAAAAGTAATTATTTTAGGCATTAACTATGATAATAAAACATTAGAACATAATACTTTAGTTGAAGAAATTGAAATATAATTACATTTGATATCAATAAAACACTAACAATCTAGTATGTTAGTGTTTTATTATGTTCTTATATTTTATTATTGAAAGTATACTTATTTAATATTCTTTAAAGATAAAGTCACTACACACTCACATAATGAAGTATTAGGAAACATATCTACAGGTTGAATACTCTTAACTTGATAATTACTAGTCAATATGGCTAAATCCTTAGCCATTGTTGATGGATTACAAGATACATATATGATCTTATTTATACCACTATTAGATAATGTTTTAGCCACATAATCACCAAGACCCAGTCTAGGAGGATCACATACAACCACGTCAATAACCTCATCTTTTATAATCTTAGGTAACAACTCAACTACCTTTCCAGCATAAAATGATGCGTTTTTAACTTTATTTATAACTGCATTTGTTTTTGCATTTTCAATAGATACTTCATTTTGTTCTATACCAATAATCTTTTTAGCATAACCAGATAAATAAATACCAATTGTACCAACACCACAATAAAGATCTAGTAGAGTTTCTTTTAAAGATAATTTCGAAGCTTTTCTTACTTCTTCATATAACTTTTCAGTTTGATAAGGATTTAATTGAAAAAATGTATCAGGTGATAATTCAAATTTATATTTACCAATATTTTCTAAGATAGTATCCTTACCTTCTAATTTCTTAGTTTGTCCAAATGTTAAAATATCATCTTCATTATTCAATGACATATAAACAGATACAACATTACTAATTGACATAGTCTTTTTAGCTAATTCTTTTAAATTGGCTTTTTTATCATTTACTATATAAGTAACTTGAGCTTCATTATTAAAATGAGACACTCTTACTACTACATTTTTAAGTATTCCCTTATCTTCTTTAGGATCGTATATACTTATATGACATTCATCAATTATTTTACAAACTTCGTTATTAATTCTATTTACTATATCGTTATGATTTAAACATGAATCAATGCCTACTACTACATTACTATTAGGTTGAATCAATCCTACAGTTGTGCTACCTCTAACTACCTTTAAAGGTAGTGAAGATTTATTTCTATAACCAAATTGATTATCTGAAGGTATAGTAGGTTTGATTTCAAAACTTCTAGGATTAAGTTTAGTATAACGATTTATCGCTTCAATAATCAAATCACGTTTAAATTCAAGCATTTTATTATAATCAATATGAAGAGTTTGACAACCACCACATTTTTCAAAGTAAGGACATTTGACTTCACATCTATATTCAGATTTATGTTTAAATTCAATAATCTCTCCAAATGCCATATTCTTTTTCACATCAGTAATTCTAACATTAACTCCCTCACCTGGAATTGCTCCTTTAACAAATACTGCAAGTTTCTTATAATATGCAATACCTTCTCCGTTTATACCAAGTCTTTTAATATCTAAAATAACCTCATCATTTACTTTTAACTCTGTTTCCATATTTTCACCAACTTCTATATTTATAAATAGTATAACATAAAATCACATTTTAAAAAATATAGATTATTAAATTAATTCATCATTTAAATCATAATCTATATTTACTACCGTAAAAAACTTTTCATCTTCCTTTTTTATTAATGCTGAAATTAAATCTTCGATTTGTTCTTCTGTTTTCTTTAAACCATATGGAATAACAATATCAAAAATAATATTAGTATGTGTTACCCCACTAACTATTCTAAAATCATGAATTTTATATTTAAAATCTAAATTCTCATTTAAAATTTTCAAGGTCATACTTTTTAATTTATCTGTCAACTCATCACCTACTAAAATAGGATCTAAATGAATTGTAAGATGTATATTTAATTCTTTTTTTACTTTATGCTCTATTTGGTCAATTTCATCATGAAGTACTAACAAATTGCCTTTAGAATCAACTTCAACATGACATGTTGAATAAATAACACCTTCACCATATGAGTGAATTTCAAGATCATGAATACCTAAGACTACTTCATTTGATTTAATCAATTGTTCTAATTTTAAAACTAATTCTTTTGAAGGCTTTTCTCCAATTAATGGTGTAGATGATTCATATATTAATTTTATACCACTATAGACTATAAATAAACCAACTATTATAGAACAATAACTATTTATATTATAATTTAAATAATTTGATAATATTAAACAAAAAAGTACTACTAAGGAAGATATTACATCATTTCTTGAATCTATTGAGTTATTTTCTAATGATTTAGAATTAATCTTTTTGCCTACTTTTTTATAAATAATAGCTTGTATAATTTTAACGATAATAGCTACTACTAATATTATTATATTTAATGTAAAATAACTTGTATTTACTTCTTTATTATTAATTTGTTTTATAGATTCTATAATTAATTCAAATCCAAGTATACAAATTATTAAAGATATAACAAATGAGCATATATATTCTATTCGCTTATGTCCATAAGGATGTTTCTTATCTGGTTTTTTATTTCCCATTTTAAAACCAAATAAAGAAATAATACTAGTTAAAGAATCACTTAGATTATTAATACCATCAGCTACTATTGATATAGTATTGCTTATAAATCCTACTATTATCTTAAATAAAGAAATAATTAAATTAGATAATATACCAAATATAGAGGTATAAGTTCCTATTCTAGTTCTATTATTTACATACATACTCATCACCAAATAGTATTATATAAAATTATTAAAAATAATGAAAGAACCTATCTTCCATTATTTTAAAATAATTTATAATTCATATAAACTTTTAAAAATATACCCTTCTTCTTTTAAAGATCTAATAATTAAATCTAAATCCTCTTTATTATCTTTAGATACAGTATGCATTAATATAATAGCCCCATTATGTATTTTCTTCATTATTTCTTTATAAGAATAATTATTTCCATTATATTTGTCTTTATACCAATCTACATAAGCTAAAGACCAAAATATTGTTTCATATCCATTATTAGATAATACTTTTAAACTTTCTTCATTAAATTCACCAGCAGGAGGACGAACAAACATATCTAATTCTTTTGAAAACAATCTAAAATACTCCTGTTCTAATTTTGAAATATCATTTAGCATTTGTGATGTATTTTCTTTGGTAAAGTGAGTATGTGAATAAGTATGGTTTCCAACAATATGACCATCTTCAATCATTAAAGATACAATATCAGATGCTGTATTTAGATAATGACCAGTTATGAAAAAAGTAGCTGGTACGTTATTGTATCTTAAAGTGTTAAGTATATCTTTTGTATATCCATTCTCATATCCACAATCAAATGTTAAATATAGTACTTTTTCGTCTCTTCCAATATAATAACCATTATTAGATTCTATAATATCACTATATGGTAGTGTAGGTCTTTTATTACTCCCATATCCAGATAGTCCAAAAGATGTCGCAGATGTTTCGTGTAACGTGAATAAAAATAATAATAAAATTATAGGTACTAATATTAATGATTTTATATTTTTTTTCAAATTATCACCATTAATAGAATATGTTTAATTAGTTTAAATAAACTTCCTTATTTTGGAATTTATTCAATTGATTTATAATCATACCTATCATTAAACATATAATTAAAATATATAAATATAACATAAAGACAACTAGTAATGTTAACATACCATATAAAGCCTTAAAGTTTGTAAATATTTTTAAGTATAATTTAAATAAAAAAGTACATATAACCCAAGATATAATAGTAAATAAATATCCTTTTGATATTTCTTTTAATTTTATATTAATTGGTGGTACAAATAATAAAAAAAATACTATTATAAAACTTGGTATTATAAACATTAACAAAGTACTTATAAATGAATATAATAGCTCATTTTTAATCAATCTAATAAAGTAATAACCTAATATTATTAACATTATTGTTATAACAATTAGAATTATAAATAAAAATACTAATACTATTGAAAATCCTCTTTTATATAGTATTCCATTATTTCTTTTTTTATGATAAATAACTTCTCCTGCTTGAATAATATGATAAAATAAACTAGAAGATGACCAAATTGAAGTAAAGGTTAATATTATATTAGATACATTAAGATATAAAACATTAGTAGAAAAGAAATTTAAAAAATAAGTAAATATATCATTGTAAGTTTTAGTATATTCATAAATATTTAAATTTAATAATTTGAGTAATGTCGATATTAAAAAAAATAATGACCCGCAATTTAATATAATAAAAAATGAAATACTACCAGCTATAGTAGTAAGATTACTTTCTTTTAATTTCTTATGTATTAATAAGCAGTTCACTATTATTCACCCATTATTAGTATGGTATATTTTTTTAACTTTATGATAAAAATATATTACACAAATGTGAAACATTAAAAATTGACAATATTATATATTTAATATATAATATATTTTGGATTAAAATGTAATTCAAAAAGGAGTCGATCTATATGAAACTAGGACTTGATGTAGGTTCAACTACAATTAAATATGTAATTCTTGATGATAATGAAAATATCATTATGCAAGATTATAAAAGACATTATTCACATATTAAAGAAAATGTACTTGAACTACTTAATAAATTAAAAAACAACAATATAATTACAAATGATTTTAAATTTGCAATCTCTGGTTCTGCTGGAATGGGACTTGCAAATGGATCAGGAATTACATTTATTCAAGAAGTTTACGCAACTAGAATTGCAGCTAATAAGTTAATTCCAGGTACAGATGTAATCATCGAACTTGGTGGTGAAGATGCTAAAATTCTATTTATGTCAGATGGTATGGAAGTTAGAATGAATGGCTCTTGTGCTGGTGGTACTGGTGCATTTATCGACCAAATGGCTACACTACTTAACGTAGATATTACAGAAATAAATGGTTATGCAAAAGATCATGAAAAACTTTATAATATCGCATCACGTTGTGGAGTATTTGCCAAAACTGATATTCAACCACTTTTAAACCAAGGTGCGTCTAAATCAGATATAGCCGCTTCTATTTTTAAGGCTGTTGTTAATCAAACAATTGGTGGTCTTGCTCAAGGACGTGAAATTACAGGTAATGTTGTTTATTTAGGCGGTCCTTTAACTTTCTTATCTGAACTTCAAACAAGTTTTAATGAATCTTTAGGTTTAGATGGATATTGTCCTGAAAACTCATTATACTTCGTAGCTTTAGGTGCTGGTTTTTGTGCAACACAAACTTATCAAATTGACAACATAATTGAAAAGATTTCTAACTATACATCAGATCAAAAACTAAGTTTTAATGCTCCTTTATTTGAATCACAAGCAGAACTTGAAAAATTTAGAAAAAGACATTACGAAGATAATGTAAAAACCCTACCTATTGATAATTATACAAAACCTTTATATTTAGGTGTTGATAGTGGTTCTACTACTTTAAAAATGGTTTTAATTGATGAAGATTTAAACATTAGATTTTCAAAATATATGTCAAACAAGGGAAACCCTGTTGTTCTATTTAAAAATGTATTAACTGAACTATATACAGAACATCCATATTTACACATAGTAGGTGCTGCATCCACGGGATATGGTGAAGAATTACTTAAAAATGCATTTAATCTAGATGGTGGTTTAGTTGAAACTATGGCTCACTTTAGAGCAGCTAAACACTTTATGCCATCTGTTGATTTTATAATCGATATTGGTGGGCAAGATATTAAATGTTTCAAAATAGAAAATGGTGTTATATCTAATATATTCTTAAATGAAGCTTGTTCTTCTGGATGTGGTTCTTTCTTACAAACTTTTGCAAATGCTTTAGGATATGAAATTGAAGAGTTTGCAAAAATTGGATTACTTGCACCTAAACCAGTTGATTTAGGTTCTCGTTGTACAGTATTTATGAATTCTTCTGTAAAACAAGCTCAAAAAGATGGAGCTACAATTGATAATATTTCTGCTGGTCTTTCTATTTCGGTAGTTAAGAATGCACTTTATAAAGTTATTCGTGCAACAAATGTAAAATCACTTGGTAAGAACATTGTAGTTCAAGGTGGTACATTCCACAATGAAGCTGTACTTCGAGCATTTGAACGTGAGCTTAACTTAAATGTTGTTTGTCCAAATATCGCAGGTTTAATGGGTGCTTATGGTGCTGCACTTTATGCAAAAGATTTAGGGCTTGTTAATTCTTCTATTTTAACTAAAGAACAAATATCAGATTTTAAACATGAAGTAAAATTTGTAAACTGTGGTTTATGTAATAATCATTGTAGTTTAACCATAAATTCATTTGGTGCTAATTCAAAGAAATTCATAAGTGGAAATCGTTGTGAAAGACCTATTACAAATGGTAAAACTAAACTTAAGAACCTTAACTTATATGAATATATCAAAGATAGACTAGAAAGCTATAAGCCAGTTCCTGGCAAGCGTGCTAAAATAGGTATTCCTTTAGTTTTAAACAACTATGAATTATTACCATTTTGGCATACTTTCTTTACATCACTTGGTTTTGAAGTAATAAATAGTGGATTTTCAAATGCTAAGTTATTTACAGCTGGACAACACACTATTCCATCAGATACAGTATGCTATCCAGCTAAATTAGTTCATGGGCATATTGAAAAGTTATTAAATGAAAAACTTCCTTATATCTTCTATCCTTGTATGTCTTATAATATAAACGAGAAAAAAGGTGATAATCACTATAACTGTCCGATTGTAGCTTATTATCCTGAAAATATTAAAAATAACGTATCAGCTATAAAAAATACAACATTTATAAGTGATTATATAGGAATATTTGATCAAAATATTTTTGAAAAAACAATTTATGAGATTCTTTCAAATTATTTTAAAGATATTAAATTTAAAGAAATCAAAGAAGCTTCTAAAAAAGCTTATTACGAATATAGATATCATTTAAAGGATATTCAAGTTAGAGCTGATGAAATTATCAAAGAAGCTAGAGCCCAAGGAAAACAAATAGTAGTTCTAGCAGGTAGACCTTACCATGTAGATCCTGAGGTTAATCATGGAATTGATAAGTTAATTGCTGGATTTGACGTTGCGATTGTAACTGAAGAATCTATTGCATATAAAGAAGAAAAATTTCCAGTTAACGTTTTAAATCAATGGACATACCATACAAGACTTTACGCAGCGGCTAAATATATAATCAACCAACCAGATATGAATTTAATTCAACTTGTATCATTTGGTTGTGGTCTAGACGCTGTTACAACTGATGAAGTTAAAGAAATTTTAGAACGCCACAATAAACTTTATACTCAAATAAAGATTGATGAAATTACAAATCTAGGCGCTGTAAAGATTCGTCTTCGTTCTTTATTTGAAGCTTTAAAACAAGAAAAGGAGGTTCAAAATAATGATTAATACAGATGATATAAAAAATGAATATCCGATTTTTACTAAAGAAATGCGTAAAACGCATACCATTTTGATTCCTTCTATGTTAGACATTCATTTTAAACTAATTGAAAATGCATTAAACTGTTCAGGATATAAAACAGAAATACTTTCAAATAAAGGTCCTGAAGTAACTCAAGAAGGTTTAAAATATGTACACAATGATACTTGTTATCCTGCTTTACTTGTAATAGGTCAATTTATAGATGCATTAAATCATAGAAATAACCTAGATAATGTCGCTTTATTGATAACTCAAACAGGTGGAGGATGTAGAGCATCTAATTATATTCATTTATTAAGAAAGGCTCTTCAAAAAGCAGGATATGGTCATATTCCTGTTGTATCTTTTAACTTTAATAACTTAGATAATTCAGGTTTTGAACTAACTTATTCTCTTGCCAAGAAATTAATCGTATCTTTAGTGTATGGAGACTTTATTATGTATTTAAATAATAAATGTCGTTCATATGAAGAGATTAAAGGCGATTCACAAAAAGTTGTAGATAAATGGGTTACCTATATTAGAGAAAGATTCTTTTTAAATAAAGGTTGTTCTTTTAAAGAAATAAAAAAGAACTTAAAAAATATAGCAATTGACTTTAATAATATTAAACTCACAAATGAAATAAAACCTAAAGTTGGTATTGTAGGTGAAATATATGTTAAATATGCAGCTTTAGGTAATAATGACTTAGAAAATTTCTTAATATCTGAAAATGCCGAGGTTATGGTACCTGGTACATTTGGTTTTGCATATTATACTTTATATAATGGTATTTATGATAAAGAAATATATAAACGTGGTAAAAAAGTCGCCCTTATTTCTAGTATTGGTATATGGCTTTTAAATCGATATGAAAAACTAATGATTAAAACAATAAAGAAATATACTAAATTTACACCTATGAATTATTTTAAAGAAACTAAAGAAATGTCTAACGGAGTAATTGGTCATGGTGCTAAAATGGGTGAAGGTTGGCTTCTAACTGCTGAAATGGTTGAACTATGCGAAACTGGATATGCAAATATTGTTTGTGCTCAACCATTTGGATGTTTACCTAATCACATTTGTGGCAAAGGTGTTATGAAAACAATTAAACAATTACATCCAAATGCCAATATTGTAGCAATTGATTATGATCCCTCTGCTACAAAAGTCAATCAAGAAAATAGAATTAAACTTATGCTAGCTATGGCTAGAGAAAATCTAGATAAAGAACAAATATTATAGTTTATAAAATACGATGGCAAAATTTAGTTTTTCAAAAACTAAACAAAAAATTATCATTTTACTTGATAATTTTATATTAATAACATATAATATAGTTGA
>CAYSEZ010000044.1:0-8454 GCA_964430375.1 uncultured Mycoplasma sp.
ATTGCGGCTTGTGCAGCAGCAAGTCTAGCAATAGGCACTCTAAATGGAGAACACGATACATAAGTAAGACCTAATTTATTACATAAATCAACTGTATAAGGATCTCCCCCATGTTCACCACATATTCCAAGTTTAATATTTGGTTTTACTTTCTTTGCTTTTTCTATAGATATTTTCACAAGTTCTCCTACTCCATCAATATCTATTTTTGAAAAAGGATCAGTTTCAAATATAAATTTATTATAATAATCATTTAAAAACTTAGGCGAATCATCTCTTGAAAAACCATAAGTCATTTGAGTTAAATCATTTGTACCATAAGAGAAAAACTCTGTATCAAGTGCTAATTTATCAGATATTAAACATGCTCTAGGTAATTCTATCATTGTTCCTATTAAATAATCTATTTTTTCATTTCTTTCTTCAAATATATTATTAATTTCAGAAACAAGAATATTTTTTATATATTTTAATTCATTTTCATCCGATATTAAAGGAATCATAATTTCTGGTATAACTATAATACCTTCTTTTTTTACATTTAATGTAGCCTCAATTATAGCTCTTACTTGCATTTTAGCAATTTCTGGATATGTTATAGCTAAACGACAACCTCTGTGTCCCATCATAGGGTTAAATTCTTTTAAATGATTTATTCTATTATATATTTCATCATTAGATATATTTAAACTTTTAGCAAGTTTTTCTATTTCTTTTTGCTCTTTAGGAATAAATTCATGTAATGGCGGATCAAGTAATCTAATAGTTACAGGATACCCTTTCATTTCTCTAAATAAATCTTCAAAATCAGTTCTTTGATATGGAAGAATACTATTTAATGAATCTCTTCTTTCTTCTTCACTAGTACTTAAAATCATCTTTCTAAAATTAAATATTCTTTCTTCATTAAAGAACATATGTTCAGTTCTACATAATCCGATCCCTTCTGCTCCAAACATTCTAGCATATTTAGCATCTTTTTTATTATCTGCATTTGCACGTACTTTCATAGTCCTATAAGAGTCGGCCCACTCCATAAATGTTTTAAAATCTCCACTTATTTCAGGTATAACAGTTTCTAACTTTCCTTCATAAACAAATCCAGTACTTCCATCTAAACTAATATAGTCCCCCTCATGAAATATTTTACTCGGTGTTATAAGTTCTTTTTTTTCTTCATCTATTTTTAATTCTTCGCAACCGGATACACAAGCAGTTCCCATACCACGCGCAACAACTGCAGCATGACTAGTCATACCCCCACGAACTGTCAATATTCCATTTGCTATAAGCATTCCCTCAATATCTTCAGGAGATGTTTCATTTCTTACTAAAATTAGATCTTTTTCTCCACTTTCTTTAGCAATTTTTAATTCTTCAGCACTAAAATATATCTTACCAAATCCTGCTCCAGGAGAGGCAGCCAAAGCTTTTGTAATTACTTTAGCATTTTTTATAGAATCACTACTAAATGTATTATGAAGTAAAGAATCTAAACTTCTGGCATCTAATCTTAATACTGCTTCTTTCTTAGAAATCATACCTTCATTTACTAAATCTACAGCAATCTTAATCGCCGCTCTTGCAGTTCTTTTGCCATTTCTAGTTTGAAGCATATAAAGTTTCCCATCTTCAATAGTAAATTCCATATCTTGCATATCACGATAATGATTTTCCAATATATTGCAAATCTTAACAAATTCATCATAACACTTTGGCATTACATCCTTTAATGTTTCAATAGATTCTGGTGTTCTAATACCTGCGACTACATCTTCTCCCTGTGCATTAATTAAATATTCTCCATATAATTTTTTCTCTCCAGTTGAAGGATTTCTAGTAAATGCAACCCCAGTCCCAGAATTATCTCCACTATTACCATAAACCATTTCCTGAACATTAACTGCAGTTCCCCAAGCACTAGGTATATCATTAATTCGTCTATAAGTAATTGCTCTTTCATTATTCCATGATCTAAATACAGCACAAATACCTAAAATTAATTGTACTTTTGGAGAAACTGGAAAATTAACTCCAGTTAATCTTTTATATTCATCTTTATATCTTTTTACTACCTCTTTTAAATCTTCACTTGTTAGATCTTTGTCTTTTAAAACATTTTTCTCTTCTTTTATTTTATCAAATAAACCTTCAAAAGAACTCTTAGGTAAATTCATAACTACATCTGAAAACATTTGAATAAATCTCCGATAACAATCATATACAAATCTTTCATCTTTTGTTTTAATAATCAAAGCTTCTGCTACCTCATCGTTTAAACCTAAGTTAAGAACTGTATCCATCATCCCAGGCATTGAAACTCTAGCACCACTCCTTACAGATACTAAAAGTGGATTAACAGGATCTCCAAACTTTTTACCAGTTTTATTTTCTAAATCCAATATATGTTTATCTATTTCTTTTAATATTTTTTTAGGTAACTCCATATTATTCCTATAATATAAATTACAAACATCACTAGATATAGTAAATCCATTAGGAACAGGTATACCAAGTTTAACCATTTCTGCCAAATTAGCACCCTTTCCTCCAAGAATATTTTTCATATCTTTATTACCTTCATTAAAATTATAAATATATTTCATAATCTCCTCCTTGTAAATACTTAAATTTATAAAGTAAAATAATTATTATTCATATCCTACTCTATACTAATTATATATTTTTTTTTATAAATATGCTAGTAAAATATTTAAAAATATTATACAATTAGATAGAGGTGGTACAAATGAAAAAATATTTATTAAAAGATAATAAAGAAATACTTAATTTCAAAAGAAAAACAAATTTACTAGAAGGCATATTACTATTAATAATGTCTATTATAACTTATGAATATGATAAAAGTTTAAATACAATAACTTTATTATATAGTTTTCCAATTATGATTATAATTTTATCTATTATGTATATATCTATATTAGATAAATATAAAAAACTAGATATGAAGTATTTTTTAAGTTCATTAATATTAGCTACATTATTATTAATAATACCTATATATATAGTAATTACTAAAAATATAAATTCTTATTCTTTCTTAATATTATTAGGAATAGTTATTATTATAAAAAATATAATTACTTATTTAATTTATAATAATAAAGGCATATATATGATTAAAAATATCATTTTAATAGTATTTGGTTTATTACTTATAATATTTAATAATTTTATTATTAATAATTTATTAATATATTTAATAATTACTTTTATAATAATATCTATATTAAAAATAGTATATTATATAATAACTAAAAAATAAGGAGTTAATATGGAAAATTGTACATTTTGTAAAATAGTAAATAATGAATTACCTTCATATAAAATATATGAAGATGAAATAGTAATAGTGTTTTTAAGTATTGATCCAATAAGTAATGGCCATACTTTAATAGTACCTAAAGAACATTATTTAGATATTAATGATATCCCATTAGAAATATTAAATTATATAAATAAAATAAGTAAAGAAATATATAATTTATTAAAAGATAAACTAAATTTTAACGGATTACAATTTATTCAAAATAATGGTACTTTACAAGAAATAAAACACTATCATTTACATTTAATACCTAAATATAATGATGATATTAAATTAACACTTGATGAAGTATATAAAAAAATTAAGGAATAACCTTAATTTTTTTAATATGTTTTTAACGAACTTAAAATTATTACTAATAATATATATAAAACTACCGCGATTAATAAACCAAAACTAGTCCCAGTACTTGCAGCTGTATTTTTACTTTCTGGACAATTTGCACTACTCATATTTACACCTCCTTAAATCCATGCACCTAGTATTATAATTAGTAAAATAAATAAAACTAAAACAATTGCAGACGATGAAACACAGTTCATAATTATTCCTCCTTTTTTCTTATTCTAGATTATTTTATGGAAAATAACAAAAAATGTGAATATAATATAACTATTTTCTTGTAAAAAAATTATATTTTTGTTATGATATTATTAGAGTTTTAAAAGGAGGATAAAATGAAAAACTTAAAAAAAATATTTGTTTTAATGCTTGTTATGCTAACTTTAGTTGGATGTGGTAAAATTCCTACTTTAGAAAGCGGTGAAGAAGCTGTTGTAACTCTAGAAGAAAATAATATGATATCAGTTGATTCTCTATATAAAGAAATAAAAGATAAGTATGGTATTAGTGTTTTAATAGATTTAATTGATAAAAATATACTAGATGCTAAATACACAGAAGAAACTGATGATGAAAAAGATTATATTGATGAGCAAGTAAGTCAAGTTAAAGAAATGGCTGAATCTTACAGTATGGCATATTTAGAAGTACTAAACTACTATGGATATGAAACTGAAGATGATTTTAAAGAATATTTATCACTTACTTACAAAAGAAATTTAGCAGTAAATGAATATGTAGCAAGTACTTTAAAAGAAAAAGAAATAAAAAAATATTATGAAAATGAAATATATGGAGAAATTAATGTAAAACACATCTTAATTGAACCTGAAACATTAGATGGTATGACTACTGAAGAAAAAGAAAAAGCTGAAAATGAAGCTTTAAAAACTGCTAAAGAAGTAATTAAAAAATTAAAAAATGGTGAAGATTGGGATACTTTAGCAAAAGAATATTCTGATGATTCATCAAATAGTGAAAAAGGTGGAGATTTAGGTTGGATATCTACCGGTGATACAGTTGAAGAATTTGAAACTGCAGCATTTGAATTAAAAAAAGGTAAATATACTACTACTCCAGTTAAATCAGATTATGGTTATCATATTATTTACAAAGTAGATGAAAAAGATAAACCATCATATGAAGATAGTAAAGAAGGCATCATAGAAACACTAGTTAATGAAAAGTTATCAGAAGATACATCATTATATTACAAAGCATTAAAACAAATTAGAAAAGACAATAACTTAGAAATAGTAGATAGTGATCTTAAAAAAGATTATGATACTTATATGAATAATTTAATTAATAATTCAAATAATTAAAAAACTGACTCTTCACAATAGTGAAGAGTTTTTTACATACAAAAAGTCATGTTTATTCATGACTCTTATTTATGATTCAAAGCATTTAATAAATTAACTTTAAACATATCTTTTTCTGCATTAGTTTTAGAAATCATTACACCCTTATACGTACTTAATTCACTTCTGTGACCCTCTTCTAAAATAGTATCAGGTGATATATTAGTTAAAAGTATAATTCTAGTATCATTATATACAGTATAATGTAATGTAACATCTCCATGAACTTTAGCAAATAAAGCATCAGTTGGTAATTTTAATTCATAACTTGTAGAATTATCTGTATCAGATGTAGAAACTATTTTTCCTAAAAATTCTCCATCTCTTATTTTAGGATAATACTCAAAAGTTAACTTTTTATATGCCAACATATTATACTTTCTAACAGATCTCTCTTTCTTTCTAAACTCATTTTCATTCACATATTCAAAATGATAATTAATTCTTTTACTTTCCATATTACCTACCCCCTTAACAACTATGGTAATCTTTAAGTAAGTGTCTAAATTATAGCATAAATTTAACTATTTGTCAATCTTTTTTGTGCATAGAACTTTTCGCCTAAATTCTAGCACTCATTAAATTGCTAGAAGAATATCTCTTTAAACCAAAATGAAATATTAAAAACGCAAATATTACTATTAAAACAGTAAATAAAAGCACAATAAATATATTAACACTATTAAAGCTTTTTAATACTTCAAAAGGTATATAAACTATAAAAGAAGCAGGTATAACTGTAGAAAATAAAAGCTTTGTTTTTTCATTAAAAATCGCTACAGGATATACATTAAAACAAATTAGCATATTAGTAAGAGTCGAAGCAAGCTCTTCTGTATTCTTAAAATAAAACGATAAAGAATTCCAAATAATAATAAATGCTGTTCCAATAATACCTCCAGTTATAGTAAATAAAATAAATAATATTAATTGTTTAAAACTTACTTTAAGAAAAATTAAAATTATAAAACCATATAATATATCTCCCAAAGCAGAGGGTTTTGATTCACTAGATGAAACATTAATTAATACATTCTTCGGTTGTATTAAAAATGCATCTAATTTACCACTAACAATAAGATTAGCTAAGTTATTAGCATTTTCAAATAAAAAGTGAGAAACACCATAAGTTGAAGAAGCAAAAGCCCAAATAAGTGCTATATCATTAAAACCATAACCAGCTATAGATTCTTTTAAAGAAAATAAAACAACCCATTGTATCAACATAATAGCATTATTAACTATCATAAATATTATTTGTAAAACAAATGACAATTTATTATCCATTTGTTTAATTAAATTATATTTAAAATTAAGAAAAATTATTTTAAATTCATTCCTAACCTCCATTAACATTTAATTTTTTCACTCCCTTCTTATAAACAACCATACAAACTAATAACATAACTATTAAATATATAATTTGTATAATTAATAACTCAATAAACTTACTCCATGAAAAATCCACTACTAACTTTGCTACCGAATATATAGTTGAATATACTGGTGTAAATTTAATTAATCTTTGTAAGCTCTTATTAAATATTTCAACCGGAAATATAGTACCAATAAGTAAAACAAATTTCTCATATATCCAAAACACTGGTTTATTATCACCAATCCAAAACGCTGATAAAGATATTGTTATATAAACTATTCCTGTTATTAAAATAGAAAATACTAAAATAATTAAAACTGGTAACAAAGATATAATCTTAAAAGTATAAAGTGGACCTATTATTAAATAAATAACAGGAAGTCCTATAAATAAGAAAAATAATATTTCTATACTAGATTCCCCAATATATTTAAATAACTCATATAAACAATAATTAAGTGGTTTATTCAAAATATAAGCAATTTTACCACTTCTTATATCAGAACTTAATTCCTTAGACATTCTTCTAGGTCTAATAGTCTGCCACAATATTTCAGTTATAGCAATATACCATATCATTTGATTTAAAGTATATCCAGCAATTAATTCATCACTTGCATACATATTATTCCACACTTGTAAATAAATATATATAAACATTAATACTGTAACTAAAGAACTAAAACTACTTAAAAAATACTGTAATTTTTCTAATATAATCATTTTACTAATACTTAGATATTTTTTCATAAACATCATTCCTTATATATATTTGCAATTACTTCTTCTAAAGGTACATTTGAAATATTAATATCTACTATTTTATCTTGTGGAACAAGATTTAATATATCAGATATATTTTTCTTTTTCATATCAACTTCTAATATTAATTTATAATCTTTATCTTTCAATACTTTAACACCATCTATATCATCTAAATTTATTTTACAAAGTAATTTTAATTCAACAATTTTTTTATCAAAATAATGATATTTTAAAGTATCTATATCTGTATCTAAAACCATTTTACCTTTATTTATAATAATAACTCTATCACATAATTTTTCTATATCTGAAATATCATGACTAGTTAAAAATACAGTAGTTTTATATTCTTTATTCATTCTTTTGATAATAGTTCTAATATTTTCCTTAACAACCGGATCAAGTCCAATAGTAGGTTCATCTAAAAATAATATTTCAGGTTTATGTATTAAAGATGCTGCAATTTCACATTTAATTCTTTGTCCTAAAGATAAATTTTTAACTGGAGTATATAAAATATCTTCAAGTTCTAAAAGAATAGTAAGCTCTTTAATTCTTTTTTCAATTTCATATTTATTTAAATCATATATAGCACCAAAATATTTAAAATTATCATATGGTGGTAAATGCATCCATAATTGTTCTTTTTGTCCAAAAACAGTACCTATTTTATATGCTAGTTCCTTTCTATTTTTTTTAGGATCAATTTCTAATACATTAATACTGCCCTCATCATTATATAAAATACCAGTAAGCATCTTAATAGTAGTACTTTTACCTGCTCCATTAGGTCCAATAAAAGCAATCATCTCCCCTTTTGATACAGTCATATTAATATTAGAAACAGCATTAATAACTTTTATCTTTGGTTTAAATATTGACTTAATACTACCTTTTATTCCATCTTCTTTTACTTTAACTTTAAAAGTTTTACCTAAATTTTTTACTTCAATTACATTCATACTATTTCCTCCTTTTTTAAAATAAAAACAACCTAATTAGATTGCCTTAGTACGTTTATAAAAATTATTAATATTAAAATAACACGAACTAAAACAAATACTTAAAGTACAATTTATACTTCGTGCTTAAACAAAAAAGCACGAAAGTTCATTAGTGACTCCGTGCTATAAAGCTCGTGTAAGTTATTAACCCAGGATAGCTCTTGTAAAACAATTATACCCTCTCACTTAAGTTATATTTTACTATCATTTTTTTATTTGTCAATAATTATTTAAAACTTTAAAATTATTTAT
>CAYSEZ010000045.1:0-6754 GCA_964430375.1 uncultured Mycoplasma sp.
ATGGTTAATATTTATATAAAAACAATCTTTATGGTTGTTTTTATATTTTATTAATTAATTATATGCTATAATATAAATGAAATTTGATGTGATTGATAATTATTTATTATTTAATAATTTATTCGTATATATATTTTATATAATTATTAAAAATTTTATAATTAATTTATTCTGGGAGGATTTATGGAGAAAGTACTTAGTATTCTTAATAAAGAAGTTAATAAAATAGATTCAGAAATAAGTAAATTACAAAATGATAATGAATTAATTAAACTTAAAAAGCTAGTTAAAACATATAATGCTGATATTAAAAGTGTAGATGTTAATTTAATTAAAAGAGTGTTAAAATTAGATTCATTTTTAGTTACTAAGTTAAATTTTATTATTTCTCATTACGATGTAATTATTGCTATAGATGATGAGGATACTAATAGTTTTTATAATAGAATTATTGAACAGATAGGTAGAATGCTTTTTTCTAAATATGATGATCTTAGAAAAAATAATAATGACGCTATTAATTTATTGATAGAGAAAAAAAGAAAGTTAGAGCTATTATCTAGTAAACTAAGTTTAATTAATTTGAATGATTCTTATGAGTCAATAAGTGAGATATTAGATTTAATTGATGATGCTCCTTTATATGCTAAAAAGAAAAAAGAAATTGTTCTTTTAGTTAATAAATATTTTTTTGATAATGCTAATAAAGATAATATAAATGAAGTTGTAGATGAAGAAGTTAGTTTGAAAATAGATGATGAAGTTATTGCTTCTTTGACTCAAGTAGAGGAAATTACTGAATGTGTTGTAGATAATTTTGAAGTAATATCTGAAGATAATAATTCTGAATTTATGGATCAGTTTCTTTTACTGAAAAATGAAGTTAAAAAGATTTTAAATGAAAACAGGTTTTATACTGATGATATTTATAATCTTTGTGAGAAATATCATATTGATTTTGATATGTTTATGAATTATCTTAATAAAGAAGATTATGATAATTTGATTGGTTTATTAGGTGGTGATGTTTCTACTTTATATTTAGATTTTATTAAGTCTTTGTATGATTTAAAAGATTGTATGACTTTTGATGATGCTAATATTTTAGAGTCTTCTATTACGTTTATTGAAGATGCTATAGAAAGTTTTAATTATTTTAAAGAGATTTATTTAAATAGTTCTTCTCTTTCTAGTATTTCTTATTATGATAAATTTATTGCTTCGTCAAAAACTATTTTGTTATTTGCTAAGGATAAAGATGGAAATTATACAATTGATAGTACTTTGAAAACTGGTGATAGTAATCAAATGAGTTTGAAAGAACAAGCTGTTTATGAAACAATTAAAACTTTTAGTTTTATTCCTTATATGTCTGATAATTCTTCTAATAATTGTGAAATGGCTTATAGTGGTTCAAGAGAGAAAAAAGCAAGAGCTAGAATTGATGTTGTTTATAAGAATAATCCTGTTAAAAAAGAGAAAAAGAAGATTGTAGATAGTGAATTTGGTACTTCTCATAAGAGATATAGAACTAATAATTATCCTAGGGTTTCTTATGTAGTTATACCAATTTGTGATGTAAATCGTAGTAAACTTGCTGAAGTTTTTGATAATTTTGATTTACTTCATACTACTTCTGTTGTTGTATTTACAGGTTCTTGCTATGTTACTTCTGGTCATGAAGAATATAGTGTTTTAAATGATGCATTAGATAGCTCTAGAGAGAATATTAGGTATTTAAAAAAAGTATTTGGAGATCCTAAAGCTGATATTAAAGTTTTAACTGATATTGTTAATGAAAGTATGAAATATGCTTTTGATTATATAGATAATAAATCTAATATAAAAATTGAATAGTATATAAAATTAAGTGTTAAAGTCTTTTATTTTTTTCTATTTAATTGTATAATATATTTAAGGAGAGATAATTTATGAATAATGATTTTTTAAATATTGCAAAAGAAAAAATGGATAAAGCTATTAATAATTTAGAAGATAGATTTTCTACTGTAAGAGCAGGGCGTGCTAATCCTAGTATGTTAGATAATGTTTATGTTCCTTATTATGGAACACCTACTTTAGTAAAGAGTCTTGCTACTATTTCAGTACCTGAAGCTAGACAACTTAATATTAGACCTTTTGATAGATCTATTTTGGGTGCAATAGAAAAAGCTATTTTTGAAGCTAATCTAGGAGTTACTCCGAATAATAATGGAGAAGCTATTTTTATTACTATTCCACCTCTTACTGAAGAAAGAAGAAAAGAACTTGTAAAACAAATAAAAGAGTATGCAGAAGAGGGAAGAATTGCAATACGTAATATTAGACGTGATGTAATCGAAGATATTAAGAAAGCAAAACTTCCAGAGGATGAGGAAAAAAGTACAATAGATAGTCTTCAAGATGTAGTAAATGATTACAATAAAAAGATTGAATTATTAATAGGTGAAAAGGAAAAGGATTTAATGGAAATATGATTTATTCATATTTTTTCTTATTGTTATGGAAAGAGTTATATTACATATAGATGTTAATAATGCTTTTTTATCGTGGACTGCTTCAGATTTATTAAATAAAGGTTCTAAATTAGATATTAGAACTATACCTAGTGTAATTGGAGGTTCTAAAGAAAATAGAACAGGTATTGTTCTTGCTAAAAGTATTCCGGCGAAAAAATGTGGAATAGTAAGTGCAGAAACTTTATATTCTGCTTTTAGAAAGTGTCCTAATTTGAAGGTTTTTCCTCCTGATCATAATTTATATGAAATGATGAGTGATGCTTTATTTACTTATTTAAGAAGTTTTACACCTGATATTGAAATTGCTTCAATTGATGAATGTTATATGGATTATGGAAAAGTTAAAAATTTATATGGAGATGAAATAGAATTTGCTTATAAGTTAAAAGAAGATATTAAAAATAGATTTGGTTTTACTGTTAATATTGGTATTGCTAATAATAAACTTTGTGCAAAAATGGCTTCTGATTTTGAAAAACCAGATAAAGTACACACTTTATATATGAATGAAGTAGAAAGTAAGATGTGGCCACTTCCTGTTTCAGATTTATTTGGAGTAGGTAAACAAACTAGTCAAAAACTTTATAGTCTTGGTATTAAAACTATAAAAGATTTAGCATTATATGATAGTTATAAATTATCTTTATATTTTAAAAATACTTATAAAGATTTAATTAATAGAGCAAGAGGTATTGATGATTCTGTAGTTAGTAATACTGACATAGTAAAAGGAATAAGTAATGAAATTACTTTAAAGGAAGATGTTATAAGTAAAGAAGAGTTATTTCCTTATTTAGAGTTTTTATCTTTAAAAGTATCTAAAAGAATTAAAGAAGAGGGAAAACGTGCTTTTGTTATATGTTTGATACTTAAAGATAATTATTTTAAAAGATTTAATCATCAAAGGAAGTTAAAAAATCCGGTTAATTCTAGTAAAGAAATATATGAAATATCTAAAGAGTTACTTAATGAAATGTGGACTGGTAGTGCTATTAGATTGGTGGGAATTAGACTTGATAGTTTAACTGAATCTTATAGTTATCAGACTTCTTTGTTTGATAAAAGTGATAAGAAAGAGGATGAAGAGATAGATAATTTAATTGATAGTATTAATAAAAAGTATGGTAAAAATGTAATAAGTAAGGGTAAGTTTTAATTTTTTTCTATAGTAAAATAAATTAATGTGTAGTAAAATATAGATATAGTTAATGGAGGTTATATGAAAAGTATTAAAGATTTTGATGTAAAAAATAAGACTGTAGTTTTAAGATGTGATTTTAATGTTCCAATTAAAGATGGAGAAATAATGGATGATACAAGAATTAAAAGTAGTTTAAAGACTATTAATTATTTATTAGATAATGATGCTAGAATAGTTGTTTTATCTCATTTAGGTAAAGTTAAGTCAGTAGATGATTTAAGTAAAAATAGTTTAAGTGCTGTTTATAAAAGATTAAATGAATATCTTCCTAATAAGTTTAAATTTGTATCTAGTTTAGAAGAAGATGTAATAAGAGATGAGGTTTCTAATTTAGATTATGGAAAAGGTATTCTTTTAGAAAATACTAGGTTTTATGATTTAAATGGTAAGAGGGAAAGCACATGTGATGATAAACTTGCTTTATTTTGGGCAAGTCTTGGAGATATATTTATAAATGATGCATTTGGTACTTTACATAGAAAGCATGCTTCTAATTATGGGGTGTCTTTATATTTACCTTCTGGGATTGGTTTTTTAGTGGAAGATGAACTAGAGTATTTAGATAGACTTGATGATCCAAAACGTCCTTTTGGAGTTATTATGGGTGGTTCTAAAGTTAGTGATAAACTTGCTGTTATTAATTCATTAATAAAAAAAGTAGATTATCTTTTTGTTGGGGGTGCAATGGCGTTTACTTTTTTAAAGGCAAAAGGTTATGATATAGGTAATTCTTTATATGAAGAAGAACAAATTAGTTATTGTAATGATTTACTTGATAATTATGGAGAAAAAATTATTTTACCTGTTGATTTTTATGGTAGTGATAGTTTTTCTAATGATAATACTAGGTTAGAGGAAGTGGGAAGTTTTAGTTCTAGTTTTATGGGACTTGATATTGGAGATAAAACTATTTCTTTATTTAATGATAAGTTAAAAAATGTTAATACTTTATTTTGGAATGGTCCACTTGGTGTTTATGAGTTTGATAATTATAAAAAAGGTACTAAAGAGATTATGAGTTTTATATGTGATAATAATCTTACTTCAATTATTGGTGGAGGAGATATTGTTACGTGTGTTAATGAGTTTGGTTTTAGTGATAAAGTAACATTTGTATCTACTGGTGGTGGTGCTAGTTTAAATTATATAGTAGATAAAAATTTACCTGGTTTAGTAAATATAGAAAGTAGGTAGTTATGAAAAAATTAGTTGTATTTAATCATAAGATGTATTTAGATTTTTTTGATATTAAAGATTATATTAGTTCTATAAAAGATAATATAAGAACTGATATTGACGTAGTTATATGTCCTAGTGATATATTTATACCTTTTTTTGTAGGTAAGTATGATTTTAAACTTGGTGCACAAAATTTATGTAGTACTTTTTGTACTGGGGAAGCCTCTGCTCTAATGTTAAAGTCTATCGGAGTAAAATATGTAATACTAGGTCATAGTGAAAGACGTGAGAAATTAAATGAATCAGGTCATGATATTAATTTAAAAATAAAGGATTCTTTATCTAATAATATTGTTCCTATTGTATGTGTTGGTGAAACTAAAGAAGATAGAGAACTTAAAAAAACTGGTGAAGTTATATTAAAACAATTAAAAGAATATTTTAGAGGAGTCGAAGTAAATACTGATATTGTTATTGCATATGAACCTATTTGGGCTATTGGAAGTGGAGTTATTCCTAGTAATAATGATATACAAGAAGTAGTTAATTTAATTAAAAATGCTATATATAAAGTACATAATGTTAATATTAGAGTTTTATATGGTGGTAGTGTTAATGAATCTAATGTAAAAGAGTTAGAGAAAATTGATGAGCTTGATGGATATTTACTTGGTAAGGTAAGTTCTAATCCAGAAAAGGTATTAAAACTGTTAAATAGTGTAAAGTAATTAAAAAAAGACTGGTTTCGACAAAGTTAGATAAAAAATACTCTAGAAATTAATCTTTTTTTGTTGTAAAATATAATTGCGTGGTAGTAGACGAAGGGAGATAAAATGGAAAAGATAAAACTTCTTGTCGTTGATGACAATGTAGAACTTGTTACAATGATAAAAGAATATTTTAGTAGTCACGCAAGTATTGAAGTTAGTATGGTTGCATATGATGGAGAAAAGGGACTTGAACTTATTAAATCTAATTTGAATAGTTATGATATAGTTTTATTAGATTTAATTATGCCTAGGAAAGATGGAGTTTCTGTTTTAGAAGATATGAATAAGTTAAATATTGATAAAAAGGTTATTGTTCTTACTTCTTATAATACACAAGAAATGATTAGAAAAGTTGCTTCTTATGGGGTTAATTATTTTATATTAAAGCCATTTGAACTAGCAGAACTTGAAAAAAGAGTTTTAGAACTTGGCGAGTCTTGTCATTATGAAAATAAGTCAATAAATTTATATCATCATAATTTACAGATATCTATAACTAATATTTTACATGAATTAGGTGTTCCATCTCATATTAAGGGATATCAATATATTAGGGAAGGTATTACTATTATTTTTGAAAGACCTGATGTAATAGGTGGAATAACAAAGGAACTTTATCCAGAAATTGCTGATAAGTATGAAACAACTGTTTCTCGTGTAGAACGTGCAATTAGGCACGCAATTGAAGTAAGTTGGAATAGAGGAAATTGGGATCTTATGGAAAGTATTTTTGGTCATAGTGTTGACGTAGATAAGGCAAAACCTACTAATTCTGAATTTATTGTAACCATAGCAGATAAACTTCGATTAGAATTTAGTAAAGTAGTACAATAAAATGATAGAGATATCATTTTTTTTAATAAAAAATGCAATATTTTCACCAGTAAATACTATATAATGATATTATGTGGTGAAAATATACTAATGTAAAAGTATATTTTAAAGTATTTTAAGCTGTTGAAATATTCAAAAATCTCGATTTGGTGTAAAAAGAATAATATAAAAATCTCGATTTGGTGTAAATTTGACTATATAAAAATCTCGATTTGGTGTAAAAATTGTTTTAAAATATTAAAAAATGGTGT
>CAYSEZ010000045.1:6854-8422 GCA_964430375.1 uncultured Mycoplasma sp.
ATATAAAAATCTCGATTTGGTGTAAAAATTGTTTTAAAATATTAAAAAATGGTGTATAATATAATGTAAGGAGGACTATTATATGAAAAGAAAAATATATAATGATTTATTAAAATGGAAAGAAACTTCAAATGGTAAAAGTGCAATTTTAATAGATGGTGCAAGACGTGTTGGGAAAAGTTATATAGTTAAAAAGTTTGCAGAAGAAAATTATAAGAGTTATATTTTATTAGATTTTAATAAAGTATCAGATGATATTAAGAATTTATTTAATATTTATTTAGATGATTTAGATAGTTTATTTTTATATTTATCTAATTATTATAATGTTAAACTTTATGAGAGAGATACTTTAATTATTTTTGATGAAGTACAATTATATCCAAGAGCAAGATCTGCGATTAAATATTTAGTCGAAGATGGTAGATATGATTATATAGAGGCTGGTTCTTTAGTTTCTATAAATGAGAATGTAAATGATATTTTAATACCTTCTGAAGAACAACATCTTAATATGTATCCAATGGATTTTGAAGAATTTTTATGGGCAATGGATAATGAAAATATTATGGAATTAATTAGAAAATGTTTTAATGAAAATATTAAGTTAGAGCAATCTTTACATAGAAAAGCAATGAATTATTTTAGACAATATTTAGTAGTAGGTGGTATGCCTCAGGCTGTTAAAGAATATGTTGATACTAAAGACTTTAGTAAGGTTGATCAAGTTAAGAGAAATATTTTAACTTTATATCGTGAAGATATAAAAAAACACGCTGGTAAGTATAGTCTTAAAGTAGAAAGTATTTTTGATAATATTCCTGGACAACTTATGAGACACGAAAAAAAGTTTAAAATTACATCTTTAGAAAAAAATGCTAAATCAAGAGATTATGAAGAAGCTTTTCTTTGGCTTAATGATGCTATGATTGTTAATCAAGTATATAATACTACAGAACCTAATATTGGACTTTCTTTAAATGTTGATAATGCTTCGTATAAATGTTATATGGCTGATACTGGTTTGTTGATATCACATTCTTTTGATGAAAGAGGTCTTGTTTCCGAAGAAATATATAAAAAAATATTATTTGATAAGTTAGAATATAATAATGGAATGATAATTGAAAATGTAGTGGCACAGATGCTTGTAGCTAATAACCATAAATTATTTTTCTATTCTAATGCTTCAAAAGAAAGTGATGATAGAATGGAAATAGATTTTTTAATATCTAAACCTAGTATTACTAGTAGACATAATATATCACCACTTGAAGTAAAATCTGGGAAAAATTATACTACTATTTCTTTAAATAAATTTAGAACTAAATATAAAAATCAATTAGATAAAGCATATGTTATACATACTGGTGAATATAAAGAGGAAGATGGTATTATTTATTTACCATTATATATGGTTCCACTTTTATAATTAATTTATTTTAATAGAAAGACTTTTAGTTTTTCTTTTTTCTTTTGATAAAAGTATAGTACTTTATTTATATTTTTTCTATTTATACTAATTGACTATTTTTTTGTTAAGTTTTATAATTATATTAGAATAAATG
>CAYSEZ010000046.1:0-8380 GCA_964430375.1 uncultured Mycoplasma sp.
TTGCACTTTACTTGCACCTTTAAATGTGCTAATATGGTAATATAGGAAAGTTGCAAAGATTATAGAGAGAAGAAAACTCTCTTTTTTCTTGCAACTTTTTTTTGGTGGAGGGAAGGAGGTAAAAAAATTATATAATTATTTATCTAATTGGTTTGAAATATAACTAATTTTTTTGTGTTTTAATAATTTTAATATAAAGTCTTATAGTTTGTCATATTTCATAAAATTAAAGGAGAGGTGTATATAGTGAATATAACTGAAACTTTCGATAAAAATAAAAACTTGGATGATTTAATAGAGGAGTACTTAAAATTAATGTTAGAAAATAGTAAGCAATAAAGGATTGTGGTATAATTATATTGCTTATTCAAAGTTATACACACTGGAAGGAGTAGTAAGTGTATAACAATATAATACAAGCACCAAGTTTTTATAGAGTTGGAATTTATATTAGATTATCAGAAAGTGATGAAGATAAAACTTATGAGTCAGATAGTGAGAGTGTCATTAATCAAAGACATTTATTAATGGATTATGTAAGAGAAAATGGGTTTACATTTATTGATGAATATGTTGATGATGGATATACTGGTACAAATTTTGATAGACCTTCATTTCAAAGATTATTAAAAGATATTGAATGTGGTCGAATCAATTGTGTAATCACGAAAGATTTATCAAGACTAGGTAGAGATTATATAAAATGTGGTTATTATGTAGAACAATATTTTCCACAGAAGAAAATTAGATATATTTCTATATTAGATCAAGTTGATACCTTTTTAGAAAGTGCTAATAACGATATAGCACCATTTAAAGCTTTATTTAATGATATGACTAGTAAAGATACTTCAAAGAAAATTCGCTCAATATTAAGAAATAAAAAAGAGCAGGGAAAATTTATTGGAAGTAAACCATGTTATGGTTATATGAGAGACCCACTTGATAAAGGACATTTAATACCTAATCCAGAAGTTGCTCCTGTTGTTAAAAAGATATTTAATATGGCTTATTCAGGTACAGGTATTAGCGATATTGTTTCATACTTAAATGGTAATAATATAAAATGTCCAAGTGTTTATAAAGGAACAAAGTCATCAGCCAGACAAAAATGTAATCAGTGGACTATATCTTCAGTAAATAAAATATTAAAAAATAGAATGTACACAGGAGATATGGTTCAAAATGTCCAAACTAAATTAAGTTATAAATCACAAAAAAAAGTTTCGTTAGAAAAGGAATTTTGGATAATTGTTGAAAATACTCATGAACCTCTTGTTAGCAAAACAATATTTGAAGCAATACAAAATGCACCTGCTAGAGTAAGAACTACCCATTGTAATAGAGAAAAAAGATTATTAGAAAATTTACTTGTATGCAAGGAATGTGGTAACTCTTTAAGTGTTTTATATAGAAAAAATAAAAACTATAAAGATGGAAAATATTGGAGCGTTAATTGCAATAAATATGCTAGAGATCCTAGAAGACATTTATGTTATCCTCATTTTTTTCCTTATGATAAGTTAGAAGACAAAATAATGACTGTCATAAAAAATACTTGTCAAAAGTATTTAGAAACTTTAAATATTAAAGAATTATCATTGAAAGTATTACAAAATAGAAGGCAGGACAAGTGTGGAAAACAAAATGAAAAGATACAACTATTACAAGAAATAGATGAATTAAAAAGAAAGTCTGATGCTTTATATGATGATAAGTTTAAAGGGATAATTACTGAAAATTCTTATATAAGAATGTCTGAACAAGTTGAAAAAAGAATATCAACTTTAAGCTATAGAATTAATGAAATAGATAATGAAGAAAATAAATTTAAAGAAGATATCAAAGAAATAGCAAAATATGAAAATCAAATTAAATCACTTTTAAACTTAGATAAACCTAATAGAGAACTTATAAAAACATTGGTAAAGAATATTTATATTGATAAAGATAGAAATATAGAAATTCAATATAGATTTAAGGTGCTAGATGATATAAGAACTAATTATGATGAAATAAATTAAAAAAAGAAATATTAGTAAAATTAAGAAAAAATAATAGCCTAATCACATATTTTTCTTCCCGAGGTGGAGATGGTGCAGAAGTAGTATATGCACTTCGTAATGATGAAACACTTGCAAAAAGTATATTAAATGAAATAAGTAAAGAAGGACAAAATATAAGAAGTTACTATCAAAGAAGATTACCAAGTGATCCAAGTAAAGACTATTACTTTATTTTAAGAGAAACAGGTAAAACACAGCCACTTTTAATAGAATATGGTTTTATAGATAGTTCAAAAGATGATGTAATCCAGCTTCAAAATAACTTGCTTGACTATGGCGAAGCAGTAGTACGTGCAGTTGCTAATTATATTGGTGTTCCTTATACAAGTGGTACTCCAACCGATAATGTTTACGCTGTAAAAAAAGGAGATTCACTTTACAGCATTGCAAATACATATGGTGTAAATGTAAATGACTTAAAAAATGCAAACAACTTGACAGGTAATTTACTTCAAATAGGACAAACACTAATAATACCAACCACATCTACTATAACACCAAGCGATTATGAAGTATATACTGTAAAGAAGAATGATAATCTATGGGATATAGCAAACACTTATGGCGTTAGTGTAAATGATTTAATCAGTTTAAACAATTTAGGTACTACAATGCTCCAAATAGGACAACAATTACTTATTCCAAAAAAAGAAACAACTTTAGATAATATTTATATAGTAAAAAATGGTGATAGTCTATGGTCTATAGCAAACTCTTACAACCTAACAGTAGATGAATTAAAGAATGCAAATAACTTAACAACAAATATCTTATCAGTAGGACAACAATTACTTATTCCAGAAAAAGAAACCACAAATGATTCTAATAATATTACATATATTGTTCAAAGTGGAGATAGTCTATGGTCTATAGCAAAAAAATATAATATTAATGTAAACGACTTAAAAAGTGCAAATAACTTGACAAGCAATTTACTCCAAATAGGGCAAAAACTAATTATACCATCAGATGTAAACTATACATATTATACTGTCCAAACTGGAGATAGTTTATGGAAAATAGCAAACACTTTTGATGTAAATATAAACGATTTAATAAGTGTAAATAATCTGACAAATGATATTCTTAAAATAGGACAAGTTCTTTTAATACCAAATAAATAGAGAGGATAACTTTCTATTTATTTTAAATTTAGGTAATTTATCTATACACTATTTAACTAGTGACATATTATAAGATGGAGGTAATGTTATGAATAACTATAATTATAATTATCTAAATAATATGAATAGTGTAAATAATATGAATCAATCTCTAGCAGAACCTTATGAAGCTTTTGTAAAAGGTAATTTATTTAATAACTTATATGATCCATATAAAAATTATAAACCAAATATGTTAAATCCTAGTAATGAACAAGAATATGCATTAATGTTAGTACAAATATATGATTTTTGTACACATGAATTAACTTTATATTTAGATAATTATCCAAATGATTCTAATATGATTAAATTAAGAGATGAATATAGTAATGCTCTTAAAGAATCTATTAATCAGTATGAAATGAAATATGGTCCTTTAAGTTTAAGTAGTAATACTTTAAGTGTTACACCTTGGGCTTGGGATACAAAAAAATGGCCATGGGAGGGAAATAACTAATGTGGAAATATGTTAAATCTTTACAATATCCTATTGATATAAAAAAGAAAAATTTAAAAATGGCTAAAGCTATTATAACACAGTATGGAGGAGCAAACGGCGAGTTAGGTGCTGCACTTAGATATTTAAATCAAAGATATACTATGCCAGATGCAAAAGGTAAAGCATTATTGACTGATATCGGCACAGAAGAAATTGGGCATGTTGAAATGGTTTGTACAATGGTTTCACAACTAATGAAAGGTGCTACTATTAAGGAAATAAAAGAAGCAGGTTTAGAAGGACAATACGCAGAACACAATATGGCTTTATTTCCAACAGACTCAAACGGAGTACCATTTACTGCTGCATATTTTGCAGCAACAGGAGACCCAGTCGCAGATCTTGCTGAAGATATGGCTGCCGAAGAAAAAGCGCGTGCTACTTATGAAAACTTAATAGATTTAGCAGAAGACCCTGATGTAATTGGACCACTATTATTCTTAAGACAAAGAGAAATAATTCACTATAATAGATTTAAAGAATTATATGAAGAATATATCTCTAAAGGATATGACCAAAAATAGTTTGGTCTTTTTAATTGAAAAATTTATAATTTTGTAGTATACTAAACACGATTTAGAGGTGATTTATGAAATTAAAAGATAAAGTTGCTATAATAACAGGTGCATCTTCTGGTATAGGAAGAAGTACTGCGTTAGAAATGGCTAAAGAAGGATGTAATTTAATACTTACTTACTTTACTAATAAAGATGAAATAGAAAAGTTAAAAAATGAGTTAGAAACTAATTATTTTATAAAAGTATTAATTTATAAATTAGATTTATCTATAGAAGAAGATATTAACAATCTTGTTAAAAACTCTATAGATGAATTTAAACATATTGATATACTTATTAATAATGCTGGTATTGCAATAGATACTTTAGTAGAAGACAAAACTAAAGATAATTTTTTAAAGATATTAGATACTAATTTAGTCGGAGCATTTTTACTTTCTAGGTTAGTAGGAAATCATATGTTTTCTAATAGATATGGAAAAATAATAAATGTTAGTTCTACAAATGCTTTGGAATCATATTATCCTTATAGTTTAGATTATGATGCATCAAAAGCAGGTTTAATATCTTTAACTCATAATTTAGCACTTATTTATAAACCATATGTAAATGTAAATGCAGTTGCACCTGGTTGGATAGATACAAAAATGAATGTTAATTTAAGTTTAGAATTTAAAGAGGAAGAAATAAGTAAAATATATATGAATCGATTTGGAAATCCAAATGAAGTAGCAAAGGTTATAACTTTTTTAGCAAGTGATGATTCTAGTTATATAAACAATGAAGTAATAAGAGTAGATGGAGGTAGTAGTCATGTTTGATATAGAAAAGCAAGAAAAAGAATTAGAAAATGAATTTAAAAAGGTAAATGATATATGTTTCTTTAATAGTAATAAAGTACTTAATGCTTTTAGAAAGTTTAATGTATCAGAATCTTGTTTTAATTCTACAACAGGGTATGGGTATAACGATATAGGAAGAGAAGTAATAGAAAAAGTATATAGTGATATATTTAAAGCAGAGGATGCATTAGTTAGAAATCAGTTTGTTTCTGGAAGTCATGCTTTATCTACTACTTTATTTGCACTTTTAAGACCAGGAGATACATTACTTAGTATTGCGGGTAAACCATATGATACATTAGAAGAAGTAATTGGTATAAAAGATAATAATAGTTCTTTAAAGTCATTTAATATTAATTATAAAGAAATAGATTTAATAGATAATGAATTTGATGTTGATAAAATAAAAGAAGTTTTAAGTAATGAAAAAATTAAAGTAATTTTAATTCAAAGAAGTAAAGGTTATTCTACTAGAGGAAGTATTTCTATAGAAAAGTTAGAGAAAGTAATTAAAGAAATTAGAAAAGTAGATAATAATGTAATAATTATGATAGATAATTGTTATTGTGAATTTGTAAATAAAAAAGAGCCTATAGAAGTTGGTGCAGATATAGCGGTTGGGTCCTTAATTAAGAATTTAGGGGCTGGTATTGCTCCGAATGGTGCTTATGTAGTAGGAAGAAGTGATTTAATTAATTTAGTTGGTGAGCGTCTTACTTTACCTGGGGAAGGAAAAGAAGTAGGGCCTACTCTTGGTATAAATAAACAGATATTACAAGGGTTATTTATGGCTCCCTTAATTGTAAAAGAAGCATTAAAAGTTGCAATTTTAACTAGTAAGTTATTTGAAGATTTAGGTTATTTAGTTGAACCTAGATATAATGATGAGAGAGTAGATATAGTACAAAATATTATTTTTAAAGATGAAAATAAACTTATTAAGTATTGCCAAGGAATACAGAAGTATTCTCCGATTGATTCAGGTGTTCTTCCTATTCCAAGTCCTATGCCAGGGTATTCTGATAAAGTAATTATGGCCGCAGGTGCTTTCACACAAGGTTCTTCAATTGAGTTATCTTGTGATGGGCCACTTCGTTTTCCATTTATTGCCTATCAACAAGGTTCACTTTCTTATGAATATGGTAAAATTGCTGTAATAAATGCGATTAAAGAACTTAACAATTAGTATGTTTTATGTTATACTTAATTTATAAATTAGAAAGAAGGTATTGTTATGAAAAAAAGATTTAATATTTTAATTATTATGGTTTTAACTTTATTAATTGGTATTACATCAGTTAATGCAGAAGTTAATAGTGCAAAATCTTATGCAGAAGAAGATTTAAATTTAACTGAAAATATAAATGGTAATACTTTTGTGATAGGTAGTAAAGTTAAAATTAATTCTATTATTAACGGAATAGGTTTTGCTCTAGGAGAAGATATTGATGTAAATGGGGTTATTGACTATGGATTTATTTTAGGAAAAGATGTAAATATTTCTAATGAGATAAGAAATGATGCATTTATATTATCTGAAAAAACTGTTATAGAGGGAATAATAGATCGTGATTTATATATTTTAACTGGTACTTTAGAAATAAATGGTACAGTAAATAGAGATATTTATGTATATGCAGGTGAAATTGTAATTGGAGATTCTTCAGTAATTAATGGAACAATTTATTATAATGATGATGTAATTATTGATGGAGATACTAGTAATATTCTTACTAAAGCATATGAAACAATTGAAGTAGATGAAAAAGAAGAGGCAAAAGAGGAAATAATTAGTAATTTATATTTATTTGTTAAATTAGTTGTAGTTTTAGTAGTTCTTATACTTGTTATGCCTAAATTATTTGATAAAGTAAAGAAAAATTATGATGATAAAAAAGTTTCATATTATTTTAAAAACATTGGATATGGTTTTATTTTCTTAATTGGTGTACCAATTTTAGTATTAATTTTACTTATGTTATCTAACCTTGGTGGAAGACTTGGTTTAATATTATTACTATTATATATTTTAGGCCTTAGTATTGCTAATATTTTTACTGGATATGTTGTAGGTAATTTTATAGATAAAAAGTTATTAAAGAAAAATAATCATTATTTAACTGGTATACTTGGTATATTTGTAGTTATATTAATTAATTTATTACCATTAGTTAGCGTATTTACTTTAACTTTAGGAATAGGCACTATTATAAATATGTTAATAGGTTCTAGGAGTAATAAATGAATATAAATGAAATAAAGGGAAGAATTAAAAATTTAGATAACTATTTTAAAGATAATGTAGGTGCTAGAAGTGCAATAAATGATATATTAGTTAAGGATAAAACTAGTAGTGAGATATTAGATCATTTAAAAATACTTGAAAAATCAAATGATTCTTCTTTTGTAAAAAGTTATATAGAGGGGATAAAAAAAGATTTATATGAGTTTTTAAAAGTAGAAAAAGAGATTATTAATGAAGAGAATAAACTTAATTCTTTGCTTGATGAAATAAAAGATGAGTTAATAAAAAGAAATATTAATATTGAAGGTATTAAACTTAGAATGTTAACTTATGATAGAGATAATCTAGATAAACAAAAAGAATATTTAAAGGAATTAAGATTAAGATATAGTTATTTAGATGAAACAAGAAAAAGTATAAAGAAGGAAAAAGAAGTAGGTTCTTCTTTTAGCGAAGGTTTTAAAGAAGGGGAAAAGAGTGCTACTAACATAGAAAAAGTAGATGAAGAAGCAGAAAATAACATTAAAGTAATTATTAATCCAGATAAAGTTACTGTTTTAAATTATTTAAATTTTTATTATTCTAATAGAAAAAGTAATTCTAATGTGAGAGTTAAAATAGAAAAAGAAGCAGGTGGTAGTAATAGAACTTTATCTGTTACTTATTTTGGTACTGAAGTAAGTGAAAAGAATCCTAGAGTTAATTTTCATTTTAATAATAGTGAGTATTTTGATAAAGAAATATTACCTATTGTACTTAGCGCTTATGCAAATGAAAATGTTTCTTTATCAAGTATAAATGAAAATAATACTTATCAAAATGTTTCTGAATCAGGTGATACTTTAGAGATGACTAATATGGATAGTGAAAAAGTTCTTGAAACAGATGACTATTTAGAGAAAGAAAAGAAACGCAAAAAAGGAGCAGCTAGAGTAAGACGTGATAATAATTTTTATGGAATAAGTAATATATTTTTTATAGTTTTAGTAGTATTAATTGTATTAATCGGAAGTATAACTTTTATATTATTAAGGAGATGACTAA
>CAYSEZ010000047.1:0-8143 GCA_964430375.1 uncultured Mycoplasma sp.
GGGCTTTATTTATTTTTCTTTTGGGGTATCACATATTCACGAACACCCAAGGTGTTTTAACCATTCTAGGCCCATTTTCATCTTCATAACCTTTACTACTTTCAATAACATATCCTACACAATCTACTAAACGCATATTACAAGTTAAATCATCTATTTTTATTTTTGCTACATTATTAGGTACAAATTTAGGTTCTATTGTCATAATTGTTTTACCTTTAGCACTTTGAGGTATTTCATCTAATGCTCTTTTTCTTTCAAACTCGTCTTCTATATTAGGAATAACAAGAGTTTCAACTATTTTCTTAATAAAAGTTGATTTTCCGGTTCTTACTGCACCGACTACTCCCAAATATATGTCTCCGCCAGTTCTAAGAGCAATATTTTTTATTATTTCTTCTTTATTCATATAACCACTCTCTTTCATTAAACTTTATGATAAAAGTAATTAAATATGAAAAAAATAACAAAATTATTATTTATTTGTTATTTATTTACTTTTTAATTGCCTCATTATATCTTAAAATGATGCAATTAAAATATGATTGGTGTAATTAAATTAAATTAAATTTACATATAACCCGCATACATATTGAATTTTAAAGGAAATTACGATATTATAAATATGTGTATGACATATTTTAATTATTCTGCAATTTAATTATATAATATTATCATACACATTTATAACATTTAAAAAAGCAGGTCCTTTATTTAGGTCTGCTTTTTATAATACTAACTCCCCAGTAATTCATCGTTTTGCTTTTATATAAAAACTCCCCACTATTTCGTGAAGGAGCATTTCATTTTAGTCCCCACTCAATCGTGAAGAGCCATAAAAAAAGGATACATTTGATTGAGGTAATCAGATGTTTTTATTATCTAAATAGTAAAGTGAACCATAAAAAGAATAGTAAATTATAATAAATAAAGAAAATTCTCTTTATATAAATTTGCTATTTTTTTTATTTTAATAATTCTTCTAATTTATTTTTAATATCAATATCTTTTATCTCTTTAATTATTTCTTTTAATTTTTCATCTTTTTCATATAATTTTAATGAATTTTCAAAGAAAATAAGTTTTTCATTTATTAATTTTAATTGTTTATGAATAGCATTTCTAGATATATTAAGAGTATCTGCTACTTCACTTAAAGATAAATTATCAAAATAATAACTAGTAAAATATAATCTTTGTTTATCAGTTAATAAACTTTCATAATAATCAAATAAAATAGTTAAATATACTTCTTCTTTCATTCTATCATATCCTTAAATAAACTATATATATATTTTTCTATATCAAATAAAGATAAATCTTCAATAGTCTCACCAGTACCTATATATTTTACTGGTAAACCAACTTCATCTTTTATAGCAAGAACTATTCCTCCTTTAGCGGTTCCATCTAATTTAGTTAGAACTATTCCTGTTACATTAGTTACATTTTTAAATTCTTTAGCTTGTATTATTCCATTTTGGCCAGTTGAAGCATCTAGTACTAATAATGTTTCATTTGGAGAATTTTCTATAATAGAAGATGCTACTTTATTAATTTTTTCAAGTTCTTTCATTAAGTTTGTTTTATTTTGAAGGCGTCCTGCGGTATCTATTAAAACTACATCATAATTTTCTTCTTTTGCTTTAGTTAAACCAATATGTACTACTGCAGCAGGATCTTTAATACTTTCATCTCCGATAAAATCGCATTCTAATTTATCAGCCCATTCTTTTAATTGTTTAACTGCTCCAGCACGGAAAGTATCTGCTCCGATAAGAAGAATCTTTTTACCTTTTTGTTTTTCTTTAAAGGCTAGTTTTGCTATAGTAGTAGTTTTTCCTACTCCATTTACACCAACAAATAGTATTACAGTAGGACCATTATCATTATAATTAATTTTAGATGAAATAATATCACCATTTACATATATAATAAATAATTCATCTACTATTATTTCTTTTAAAAGAACAGGATCAGTTATTTTTTCTTTACTTACTCTATCTTTTAATTTATCTATAAATTTCATAACTGTATTTACACCAATATCAGCCATAATTAATATTTCTTCAAGTTCATAGAAATATTCTTCATTTATTTTATTATATCTATTAGTTAAAGAAATAAGCTTACTTGTAAAGTTTTCTTTTGTTTTAGTTAGTGTTTTATCATATTTTTTTACTTCTTTTACTTCTTCTTTTTTAAATGTATTTTTTAATTTACTAAATATTCCCATAATATCTCTCCTTTAATATATTAAGTATATCAAAAAAAAAGAAAGATTTAAAGTTATTCATTAAACTTTCTTTCTAGTAATTTTACTGGATATGATTTATCAGTTAAAATATTAGAGATTGATAAATCATTGTGTAAGTAATATATTATATCTGCGACTAATTTAGAACAATCACATACGTGAATAAAGTCTTCTTTAGAATAGTTTTCATCTATATATGATAAATTAGTAGTATAAATTCCATCTAACATACCTTTATTGTGATACTCTTTAAATTTATTAATTCCTTCGGTAAATAATGCGTATGTTACTATTATATAAATGTGTTTAATATTATGTTTATGGAGTTCTTCAATTATATCAAACATGCTACCACCACTAGATATCATATCATCTACTACTATAGCAGTTTTCCCAGTTAAATCGCTATTACCAGAATATTCGTGTGAAATAACAGGGTATTTACCATTTACTAGGTTATTATAATCGCGTCTTTTTATAAAACTTCCTGCTTCTTTATTTATATACGGACTATTGAATGAGTTTAAATATACGTTTCTTCTTCCGGTAGCACCATTATCAGGCGCAACAAATACAAGGTTTCTTAGTTCATCTAGTGATAAATCATTAATAAAGTTTTCAAGTATTACATTAGTAGCAAATATATTATCAAATTCCATATTTTTAATTGCGTGTTCTACTCCTTGATCATGAGCATCAAATGTAATAAAACTTTTTGCTCTATTAATGTTATCAATTTCTCTTAAGAAAGCACCACAAGCTAGGTTTTCACGAGTATTTCTACGATGTTGTCTTCCTGCATATAAAAGCGGCATTACTATATTTATGCTTTCAGCATGAGAATTGCAAGCGCCAATACCATCTTTTAATTCAACCATTAAGTCATTAGGACTTGTATGATTTTCATATCCTCTCATATTATAAGTAAGTGAATAGTTTCCTATGTCTTGCATGAAGAATAAGTTTTTACCTCTAACTGTGTCGTTAATTTCTACTTTTAGGTGCCCATCACTAAAGAAGTTTTCTTTTATGGGTACGATAAATGTATATTCTCCTTTATCTAAATCAAATTTTGTGAGTAAATGCTCATCTACTTTAGTACCTAAGCCTTTAATACTATCAAATACTATTAATCTTAATTTATTGTTTTCTACTTGTTTTTTCATTTTTACCTCCACAAAAAATAATACAGCAAGTACTGTATTATTGATATTTTTCTAATTTTTCCTGGAACATAGGTAATAGTACATTTAATAATTCTAAATCTACTATTTTTTCAAATGTTCCATCTGTATAATTTGGTGAAAAAACTTTATATACATCATTAACACCAGTTTCATCAGGTAAAACTCCATTTACATATAAATATTCTTTATTATTATACAATACTACTTCAAGTACTACTACTTTTTCATCATCATCAAATGTTATAATATCATATCTTCCAAAATTCATACTAGCTATCCCCTCTTTCTATTTTCCCATTCCTTTTTTTATTTCTTTATATCCAAAATAAGCACCGGTTGCTCCGACCGCACCAATTAAAGCACTTGGCGCAAGAGCTATACCTCCAGTAAGTAATGCTGCACTAGCTACTAAAATTGCAATTGCTTTTTTATTTTTTCTATTTATAACTTTTTTTAAAACTTCATTTGCTCTAGTAATTAACTTTGGTTTTTTTGGAGATTCTGCTGCTGTATCAACTTTTAACTGTTCATCTAAAGCTTCTTGAGGTGAAATGAAATTTTCTTCCTCTTCTTCTTTGGTATTACCATATAAAGCTTCGTCAAATTCCTTGTTAATTTTATCTATTTTTCTTCTTTCTTTTACATCAGCAAGTTTGCTACGTTTTTCTTCCTCTAGTTTTTCTTTTTCTAAAGCAAGCTTTCTTTCTAATTCTTTTTGTTTTTCTTCTTCTTCCACTTTTTCATAATAAGTTATGTCCTCTTTTGAAACAATTTTATGTAGTTTAGTAATTGAAGATTTTTTACCTGCGATTAATTTTTTTGTTGAAGTGATTACATTAGCATATAAGTTTTTAATTTCATCTGTTGGTGCAGTATTCATTAAGCCTTCGTTAAGTTTAACATCGTTTTCAAGTTTTTCTATTTCCTCTTTTAGATTATCTATTTGAACTTTAACTGCAGGAATACTATCTTTTGTATTTTTTTCATCTAACTTAGCAGATTTTAATTTTCCTAGTTCTATTTCTTTATTAAAGATGTTATCTAACTTACTATTAGAAACTTTTATTGTTTTTAAAACATTTCTAATTTCTTCAGAATATTCTGTAAATTTTTCTTTACTTAAGCCATATGTTTCTCTTTCGGTGTATTTAGGCAAATACTTATCAGAATTTTGATATATTTTTTCTATACTGTTTATTTTTTCTAATAAAGTATAAACTATTTTATCATATGCTTCGTTATCGTATTCATAAATATCTTTTGAAAAGTTAATACCAAATATTGAACCTCCTAATTCATCTTGAATACGAAATATAACACCAAATGCATTAATTCTATTCATGTTTTCTTTTTGTCTTTTTTGTTCTAACTCTTTTATTTCAGTTTCAATTTCTACAAGTGTTTTATCCACATTTATCACTCCTTCAGATTATAGTAACCCCTCTAACTGATTTAAATTATATCATATAAATTATACTTTGTAAACCGATTTTTTTACTTTTTAACTTGAATTAAATTGATATTCTTGTTATTATAAAAACACAAGGAGGAAGTATGAAAGAGTTTAAAAAATTTATTTCTAGAGGAAACGCTTTAGATTTAGCAATCGGTGTTATTATGGGTGCAGCTTTTAGCAATATTGTAACTTCAATAGTAGATAATATTTTAACTCCATTATTAGGTATCATAATAGGTGGTATTGATTTTACTAATTTATCTATTAAAGTAGGAAGTTCTGTAATTAGTTATGGAGTGTTTTTACAAAATGTTATTGATTTTCTAATAGTTTCATTCTGTTTATTTATTATTGTTAAAGCAATTAATAAGTTAACTCATAAAGAAGTAAAAAAAGACGAGAAGAAAGAAATTGTTAAATCTGATGAAACAAAACTACTTGAAGAAATAAGAGATTTATTAAAAGAAACTAAATAATTATCTAGTTTCTTTTATATTACCAAATCTTCTATCTCTATTGTTATAGATATCAATTGTTTTTTCAAATTCTTCATAGTTAAAATCAGGAAAATATGTGTCTACAAATACAAGTTCAGCATATGATGCTTGCCATAACATAAAGTTACTTAATCTATATTCACCGCTTGTTCTAATAAGTAAATCAAGGTCTGGTAATTTTTGATATAAATAATTAGAAAATAATTCCTCATCTATATCATTAATAGTAATTTTATTATTTACTACATCATTACTTATTTTTTTACATGCATCTACTATTTCAGAGTGCGAACCATAATTTAAACAAAAATTAACAGTAAGACCTGTATTAAATTTAGTTTTTTCTTCTAGTTCTTCCATTGCTTCTAGTACTTTCTTATCTAAATTGATTTTTTTACCCGAAAATAAAACTCTTATATTTTTACTTTCTTTTAATTTTGTAGAATGTTTAAACCATTTAATAAATAAATCCATTAAATAGTCTACTTCATCTTTACTTCTTTTAAAGTTTTCAGTAGAAAACACATATAAACTTAAATATGGTATTTTCCTTTCATTAATATATAAAATTAATTTTTCTAGAGTTTCTGCTCCTTTTTTGTGTCCCTCATTGCGTGATAAACCTTTACTAGTGGCCCATCTTCCGTTGCCATCTACTATTATACCTATATGATTTAATTTATTCATTTTTTTACCTCCTTGTATAATATTATTTATATTTTACCATAATATTTATTAAGGTGATATATTTTGAAGAAAGAAAATATAAAAAAATTAGTTTTATGTATTGCTATTCCTTTAGTGCTTGGAACAATTGTTGGATTAATTACAAAAAATAGTATGAAAGCATTTGAAGTATTAAATAAACCAAAACTTGCTCCACCTAGTTATTTATTTCCTATTGTTTGGTCTATTTTATATATTTTAATGGGAATATCTAATTATTTAATAAAAGATGATGATAAAAAAAACATTTATTATGTAGGGCTTTTCTTTAATTTATTATGGAGTATTATATTTTTTGTATTAAAGTTAAGGTTAATTGCATTCTTATGGCTTTTAGTACTTATTATTTTAGTAATTATGATGATTATTAGTTTTTATAAAGAAAGAAAACTAGCAGGTTTAATTAATATTCCCTATTTGTTATGGCTCTTATTTGCAGGATATCTAAATTTATCTATATATTTATTAAATTAAGGTGTAAAAGATAATTATATAAATATGAACCTTTGTTTACAATTTTAAATTTGTTTTTTTATATTAAATGAAAAATAAATAATATAGTGTTTGGAACAAAGGGTTGCAGGTAAATTCAGACACAAAAAAACCTTATAAAATAAGGTTAATATTCAATATGGTCGGGAAGACAGGATTTGAACCTGCAACCCTTTGGTCCCAAACCAAATGCTCTACCAAGTTGAGCCACTTCCCGTTTGACATATTAAATTTTAGCATAAGAAAGGCTGGTCCGTCAATACTTTTTTCAAAAAAAATTAAAATTTTTGAGGGCGGAAGTGGCTTAACCACTACTAACTGCTAACAAATTTAAGTAATTGTTAGCAAAGGTTCTTTCCACCTTTTAAAAACATAAATATAAAAATGCAATGAAATTGTAGACAATAAAATTTAATCATTATTATTTCATTACATTTTTAATATCAATAAATCTTTGTAAAAACACTTTTTAAATCATTTTCTAAAATAGTAAATGCCGTGCCATGGTCATGAACTTGACCATATCTTTTTTCATCTTTAAAATAATCAATTGCAAATGTAATAATTATTTTACCTTTCTCTATTGCTACAAGAAAATCTTCAAATGATTTTAGTTTATATATATTTAGTAAAGAATATTTATAATACCTTTTATCATTTTCAGTTTTTACAAAAGTTTTAATTAAAGCTAAATATTTTAATTTTCTTTCTACTACTTTTTTTAGTGAATCAAAATCCCAATATGTATCATTATTAGTTAAATTACCTTTTCTATCATAAACTAAAAACTCTACTCTTTTTTTCTCATAATTTACATTTAAAGAAAATAAATGAAATATACCACTTTTAGATAGTTCTCCTGTTTTAACAGAAAGATAAAATTTTCTAAATTTTTCACCTTTACATATGTAACCATAAGTATTTACAATTCTTTTGATTTCAAAAAATTCTTTTCCATCAGGAATTAAAGTAAATAAATGTATAGGCATTTTAGAATATACAAGTTTTGTTTTTATTTCTATACCATAATAATCTGGAAACGAAAAATTGTCCGTTTCCTTGCCTAATAATTTTTCAAAAGTTAAACCTGCACCATTTTTTATGGAGCCTATTCCTTCAACGTAACCCATTTCTTTAATTTTAAAATATTTTTCTTTCAATAGCTTTATTTCTTCTTCCATGATTTCCTCCTTTTCAGAATAATAATAGTAAAATCTATAAAAATATGCAAATAACAAAAAATGAGTTTTCAAGGTAGAAAAATAGCAAATATGTCATGATTTTATAACGAAAAACTCATTTTTTAGACAATTTCAAGGTTCAAAATACAATTTTTACTTTTTTATAAATTTTGTTAAATATATATAAATTATATTAATTTACTCATTTTTACTTACACATAAAATAATTCCTATACTTATAGTGCTAATAAGTAATGAAGATCCTCCATAACTAATAAATGGAAGTGTAACTCCTGTTACAGGTATTAGTCCTATTACTACAGATAAATTTAATATAGTTTGAAATA
>CAYSEZ010000048.1:0-8000 GCA_964430375.1 uncultured Mycoplasma sp.
TTTTTAAAAAAATACTTGCTTTATATGTAATTTTTTGCTACAATTTTATTGTTACTTGATGGCGATGTAGCTCAGCTGGCTAGAGCGACTGGTTCATACCCAGTAGGTCGGGGGTTCGATCCCCTCCGTCGCTACCAATTGAATATTACTCTTGATTACAAGGGTTTTTTTATTTTTTATTATTGTTAAAATATCCATTTATTACATATTTACTTTCATTAGCAACTATAAAAGCTTTTTTATCATATTTTTTAACTATTTTTTCTAATTTATAAAAATCATTTTTATCTATTTCAATAAATAACATATTTTTTACTTCTTTTTCATTATATCCAGTAATATCCATAATAGAAACTGCAAAAGAAGAATCTCTTAATTCATTAATCATATCAGGATATGCTTTTGTAGTAATAATATTTGCACTAAATCTTCCTTTTATAAACCTATCTGATATAATACCTCCAAGTAAAGTACCAGTACTAAAACCTAAAGCATAACTAATTGCAACCCATATATTATTTACATCAGTATTTAGTGCCTCTCTTACTACAAAAAACCATATTAATATCTCAAAAAAACCAATTATACTAGATGATATATTTTTACCTTTAACTGTATTAACAGTCCTAAAAGTACCAAGTGATACATCTATTATTCTAGCAATAAATATTTTTAAACATAAAAAAAACATATTCATATAATCACCATTATTATGATAAATAATTTTCTTATAAAAATACATTTTATTTATAATTATATTAAATAAACTACAATACCTGCGATCGCAGATGCTATAAGAGCAAGTAACATAACAATTACTACTATCTTTTGAAACTTTTTACTCATGTTAACCTCCATATAAAGTATATCAAAAAAACTATGTTTTTGTCTATAATATTTCTTTATTTTATAAGTATATTTTAATAGGTGAGATATATGAAAATGAAACTAAAAAATAAAGAAAGAAAATTAAAATTTAATGTAATTAATATATTAAAAAGTAAACTAACTATTAAAAATTTAATAATATTTTTAATTTCTTTTTTTATAGTAAGTTTTATTATAGGTATAATATTTTATAATTATTTAAGTTTAAATGATAAAGAATTAATAAAAAATAATATAAATTCATACTTTTTACTAGAAGATTCAATTAATTATTTAAGTAATTTTAAAAGTACTCTAATAGAAACTATATTTAATATAATAAAAGTATGGATATTAGGTATAAGCGTAATAGGAATACTTATAGTTATATTTTTATATTTTATTGAAGGCTTTAGTACTGGGTTTACTTGTTTTTCTATAATTAAAACATATAAATTAAAAGGAATAATAGGAGCTTTTTTATATTTATTTCCCTCTAGAATTACATATTTATTTTTATTTTTCGTACTTTGTGTATTTGCTATTAGAATATCTTATAAAATAATACTTCTTTTATTTTTTAAAAAAGATATAAATATAAGTAATGAAATGAAAAAATATTTTAAAATACTTATATTTAGTTTAATATTATCTATATTTTATAGTGCTCTTGAAGTATTTATTACTCCATATATGATTAAGTTATTTAATAAGATATAAAAGTTTGATTTTTATATATATTTATGGTATAATATGCTTAATTTTAGGGAGGGATAATATATGAATCATTATGATTTTTATAAAAGTAAATATAGTGATGAAAAAGCATTATTAAAAACAATTGAAATACTAGAACAAGAAAAAGAAAAAATAAGTAAAAAAGTAAATTTTGTTAGTATAATTAAAAAAATAACTTTATCATTAATGATTTTAGGAACAATAATTCAAGCAATTTCAATACCAACATTGATATTTTTTAAACAAGTAACCATTATTAATTCTTATTCAGTAATAAATTTAATGATTACAACATATATATTATTTTTTATGAATTGTGATTTAAGTTATAAATGTTCTAAACTTAATGAATCTTTAGAGGATTTAAATGATTGTCTTGTTAGTGCAGAAACAAGATATAACGAATTAATAAATATTAAAACAAATAAATTAGAAAAAACAAATAAAAATGTTCTACCTGAAAATAAAAAAGAAGTAAAATGTTTAAAACAAATATTTAATGAAATACCAGATGAAGAATTAACTTTAGAAATAAAACCAAAAGTTAGAACTAGAAAATAATTTTTACTTTTTTAATATTTTGATATATAATAAAGTTGGAAGTGATTTATATGAAAAAAGTAGTAGTAGGTATGTCAGGTGGAGTAGATTCTTCTGTCACAGCAGTTCTTCTTCAAAAACAAGGGTTTGAAGTAATAGGACTTTTTATGAGAAACTGGGATAGTTTAATTAATAATGATATAAAAGGTAATCCTACATTAAATGAAAATATATGTACACAAGAACAAGATTATAATGACGCTAAAAAAGTATGTGATAAACTTAATATTCCGTTACATAGAATAGATTTTGTAAAAGAATATTGGGATTATGTATTTACTTACTTTTTAGATGAATTAAAAAAGGGTAGGACTCCTAATCCAGATGTTATGTGTAATAAATATATAAAATTTGATTTATTTATAAAAGAAGCAAAAAAATTAGGAGGAGACTATATAGCAACAGGCCATTATGCTAGATTAATTGATGGCAATTTATATAAAGGATTAGATATTAATAAAGATCAATCATACTTTCTAGCACAATTATCTAATAAACAACTAGAAAATGTTTTATTCCCAGTTGGAGACCTAACTAAAGATAAAGTAAGAGAAATTGCACTAGAAAATGATTTAATAACTGCCAAAAAGAAAGATTCTACTGGTATATGTTTCATCGGAGAAAGAAACTTTAAAGAATTTTTAACTAATTATTTACCTAATAAACCAGGTATTATAAAAAATATAGAAACTGGAGAAGTAATAGGTAATCATATTGGTTTAATGTATTATACAATAGGACAAAGAAGAGGACTTGATATCGGAGGTACTAAAGATAGACTATTTGTCGTAGGTAAAAATTTAGATGAAAATGTTTTATATGTATCCGAAGGAGATAATTCATATCTTTATTCTGATAGTGTAATTATAGATACTTTAGTTTTAAATATAGATAAATTACCTAAAGAATGTAATGCTAAACTTAGATACAGATCAAATGATATAAAAGTAACACTTGAAAGACTAAATGATAATGAAATATTAGTTAGATATGATAATGCCAAAAGTGTTACTCCAGGTCAATTATGTGCTTTATATTTAGATGATAGATGTATTGGAAGTGGCATTATAAAAGAAGTAAGAAAAAATAATAAAAAATTATGGTATTTATTATAAAAATAATATATAATAAAAAGAAACAAATCAAGGAGGAAAAATATGAGTAATAAAAAGACACTTTCTACGGAAAGAAAAATTGAATTAGAAAACTTTATACTTGAAGATCCATTTTTTAATGAAAATAATAAAAGTATTAAGTATTATGATGAAATTAAGTTTCATTTTAAAAAGTTTAAATTTTCAAAGCAAGAAATATCATATTTAATTATTTCTACTATTATGCCATTAGATAAATTTTCTTTAGATATTGAAAAATTATATAATGAAGAATATAGTCCTTCAACATTTTTATATAAAATGATGAATAAATATTTATATAGTCCTAGTAAAGAAAGAGAATTTGAAGATTTAAAAGAAATAATATTATATAGGTATGATTCTATTAATGAAATTAAAAAACATAATAAGTTTAATATAAGGTATAAAAAATAGGCTTTATTGTCTATTTTTTTGTGTTTTATTTACATGTTTTTACACTTGACATTGTTTACACTAATTGTTACAATATACTTATAGGAGAGTGTAAAATATGAATGATTTAAATAGAATTATTAATGAAGCTGGCGTTTCAAAAGTTCAACTAGCTAAATATTTAGGAGTTTCTCGTCAAATGTTATATAATTATTTATCACTTGATTTATTTAGTGGTATTCCAAAAGACAAACAGACTAAAATACTTAACTTATTTGGTATAAAAAAAATAAGTGATATTTCAAATATTGTAATAGATGATGATTTAATTAAAAGATTAGAAAGAAAATTAAATAATAAAGAAAATGCATCGAGACAAAAAGATATTAATCCAGATTTTAAGGGATTAAATAAAAAAGAACAAGAATTATTGTTTGATGTATTTAATTTAATTAAAGAAAAGATAATGAGTAATAATAAAGATGGAGTGAATATTTTAAGATATTTACATTATTATTTACAAGCTATGGAAAATATGCCAGAACTTAAGTATATTTTAGGATATATGGCTAAAACTAATTTATATATACCTGTTAATGAATATGTTTTTGATGAAGATAAACAATATACATTTGAAGGTATTCTATTTTCTGCGATGAGTATATATAATAATGGAGTAGCGGCTCCTAGTAAAGTTTCTGAATCACATAAAAAGTTTGAGATGGAAATAGAAAGTAAAAAAGAAGAAAAACTATCTAGAACAGAAGAACTTAATACATTTAGAGTGCAAGCGCTAAGTGAATTAGGATATAGTGCTATAACTGAAGCAAATGCTAAAGAAGTATTTGAGAAAATAGCAGAAATAATGTCACGTAAATTTTAAGGAGTTGTTATGAGAGATAAAATTCTTTTTTCTCTAGCTCTTTTTTTATCAAAAAGTTACTTAAATGTACTTAAAATATTAAATAAAGATAGAGATGATAAACCAGGGTTACTTGCTGCAAAAATATATAATAACTTTCTAGAAAAAGTCGATAAACCAAATATTACTATTGTAGTAACAGGTACTAACGGTAAAACTACCACTACTAATTTATTGGGTGATATGTTAAATAAATTAGGAAATAAAGTGTCTTACAATAATTGGGGTGCTAATACAAAAGCAGGAACTATTAGATGTTATTTAGAAAACACTACTATATTTAATAAAAATAAAGCAGATATAGTTTTAATTGAAGCAGATGAAATAACAGTAAATGAAATATTTCCCTTTATAAAACCTGATTATATACTAGTTACTAATTTATATAGAGATTCAATGCATCGTAATGCTCATCCTTACTTTGTATTTGATAAAATAAATAACTATATACCTGATAATTCCACTTTAATACTAAATAGTGATGATCCTATCAGTAGCACTTTGAAAGAAACTAATAAACGTATTTATTTTGGTATAGATAAATTGAATACTGATAAAGAAATATCTAATAATATAGTAAATGACTTTGTATTATGTCCTAAATGTAATCATGAAATAAAATATATATATAATAGATTCCATCATATAGGTAAATTCATATGTCCTAATTGCAATTATAAATCAAAAGAAGCTGATTATTTAGTTACTGATATTAACTATAATGATATGGTTATGACTATAAAACATAATGATAGAAAAATTATATATCCAATTATTAATGATAGTATATTTAATATATATAATGTTTTATCTGCAATTACTTTATTACAAGAAATGGGTTATCCTAGTACAGAAATAATTAAATACTTAAATGAAGAAGAGATAGTAGAATCTCGTTATACTAGTACTTATGTAAATAATATAGAAATATGTACAATGGTTGCAAAAGGATTAAATGCAGTTGCAGTATCTAGAGTATGTGATTATTTAAAAGATTTAAAAGGTAATATAGAAATAATTATGGTATTAGATGATACATTTGATAATAAAAACGGTAGTGAAGCAATTGCGTGGATATTTGATACTGATTTTGAATTATTAAACAAAGATAATATTAAAAAAATAATAATTGGTGGAGTAAGAAATAATGATTATAAATTACGTTTAGAACTTGCTGGTATTTCTAAAGATAAAATAATTGGTATTAAAGATGAACAAGAAACATATAAATATTTAGATTATGAAAATATCGACAAAATAATTATCTTACACGAAGTATACTATATAACAGGAGCATTTAAAATAAAAGATAATATTATAAAAGAATTAAATAAAGGAGAAAATAATGAAAATTGAAATACTTTATCCAAAATTATGTAATTTATATGGTGATTCTTCCAATGTAAAATATTTAAAACAAACTATTAAAGATTCTGTTATTGTTGAAACAAAATTAAATGAAAAACCTAGATTTTTAACTGAAAAAATAGATTTAGTTTATATTGGTAGTACTACTGAAAAATATCAAGAACTAATTATTAAAGATTTAATGAAATATAAAGATGAAATTAAAAATAGAATAGAAGAAGGACAATTTATATTTGCTACAGGTAATTCATTTGAAATATTTTGTAATAATATTATGGATAATGATAATAAAATTAATTGTTTAGGTATATTTGATTGTTATATAAAAAGAAACTTAAATAAAAGACATAATTCTTTATTCTTGGGAGAATTTAATAATATTAAAATAGTAGGTAGTAAAAGTCAGTTTACAGAATGTTTTGATTTAAAAGATAATCATTTTATTAAAGTAATTAAAGGTGTAGGATTAAACCATAATGAAGAATATGAAGGTATTCATTATAAAAACTTTTATGCAACTTATGTATTGGGACCTTTTTTAGTACTTAATCCGTATTTTACTAAATATTTATTAAAAGAATTAGGTTATAATGGTAAACTTGCCTTTGAAGAAGATGTGGTTAAAGCATATGAAGTTAGATTAAATGAATATTTAGATGATAAAACTATCTTTGGTTCTATGCATAATTAAGGAGTGAAATATGAAAAAAATAAAGTATATAATAGGTAGAATTTTTGGAATGAATTTTAAGAAAATGAATACTACTATAGATAAAGTAAATAAACTATGTGATAAAAGTAAAATAAGTATTTTCTTTGATATGATATATTGTGCTTTTATTTATGGTGCAGGTTACACTGATTATTATGCTTTTGGTATGTATAATTTAAATAGGAAACAAAGAAAGACAATACTTACACGTACTAAAAACAATAGTTTAGTAGCAAGATTTAATCCAAAGGAATATTGGCATTATTTTGATAATAAAAATGAATTTAATGAAAAATTTGATAAGTATTTAAAAAGAAAATGGATTTATTTAGAGAATATAAGTGAAAAAGAATTTGAAGAGTGGGGGAAGGGACTAAATAAAGTAATAGCAAAACCTAATAATGATTCTGGTGGACATGGTATAGAACTTTTATATACAAAAGATTTTAAAAGTTTAAAAGATATGTATAAATATTTAAAAGAAAAGAATCTTCTTTTAGTAGAAGAGGTAATAAAACAGCATAAAGAATTAAATAAAGTTTATCCTAATTCAGTTAATACAATTAGAATTATTACTTTAAAATATGATGATAAAGTAAATTTTATAACAGCATTTTTAAGAATAGGAAATAATAATAGTTTTGTAGATAATACTTCAAGTGGAGGTATGCTTACTATGATAGATTTGAATAGGGGAGTTACCCTATTTCCTGGATGCGATAGTGATATGAATGTATATTATAACCACCCTACTACAAAAATTAAATTAGAAGGGATAAAGGTGCCTTTCTTTGAAGAAACTAAAGAATTAGTAGAAAGTTTAGCATATATAGTACCTGAAATTAATTATATAGCTTGGGATATTGCTATAACAGATGATGGTCCAGTTGTAGTTGAAGGAAATCCATATCCAGGATATTATTATCAGTTTCCAGTGCATACACCAGATAAGACAGGTATAATACCAGTATTTGAAAAAATACTAAATAATAAGTAATTCTATTTTAAATCGAGAAATTAAAAGATGGGTAATTGTCCACCTCGATTTAAAATATGAACGATTAAAAATATAGTGTTTATTAACTTATCAGTTATATATAATAATATAATTATATAGATATTGATAAGTTTTAATTTGATTTAAAATGCATAAAAGTATAAATAAATTATAAATAAGTATTATACACATTATTATATAGTTATCAAAATATTTTAAATATAAAAGTATTAAATAATATTGTTATAATTATAATATAGATTATAT
>CAYSEZ010000049.1:0-7984 GCA_964430375.1 uncultured Mycoplasma sp.
CAAAATATCACTATACATGTTTAAATAGCACAGGAACATGTTCATCTGTATATTACATAACATATTTTGAAGATGATACTTATATATATTATCTAACATTTACAAATGGAGATGATCTAGAAAGTGCAAAAACAAAAATGTTTACTAATACAAATGATAGTACAATAAAAACAGCAATAGATAGTTGGTATAATGAAAACTTAACAAGTTATACAAATTATTTAGAGAATACAATCTTCTGTAATGATAGGTCAGATGCAACAAGTGATGTTTATAGCGGTCCTTTAGCAAGTAAAGATACAAATAGTACAGGATCCTCATATTTTAAAAGTTATGAAAATACAAGAAACGGAACACCAAGTCTAGAATGCACAAATCAGAATGATAGATTTAGTTTAAGCACAAATAATGGAGGAACAAGTGAATATGGAAATAATGCATTAACATATCCAGTAGGACTACTAAGATTAGATGAAGAAGAACTAGCAGGAGCACAATGGGGTACTAACAATAGTAATTATTATCTATACACAGGACAATATTATTGGGTTCTTTCCCCTGCTTTGTGGTCCGGCGATAGTGCTTTCAGTGGCTATGCGTATGGCGATGGCGTCGCGTACTGGTACAACACGTCTTACAGTCTCGGCGTAAGACCTGTTATCTCTCTAAAACTAGGCACAACATTTACTGGAGGAACCGGAACTACTTCTGATCCATACATCGTAACAGAATAAAAAATAAATATGGTGTGTAAATCATAAATTTATGCATCATATTTTTTTTACAAAATTATTCCCTTATAAAATAAAGAAAAATCCCCTATCTTAAATATAACTTCCAAAATTAATATTGAAGAACTTCCAAAATTGTAGTATACTTTAAATAAGCAAAAGGGGTAATTTGAAAAAAAATATAAATATGATATAATAGAATACATAACTAATTTGGAGGTTAATTAATATGAGTTTTGATTCAGTTATAGATATACTAAGAAATATCTTAGATATAGCTATCGTATGGGCAATTTTTTATGCCGTATTAAAAAATATAAAAAACAATGTAAAATTATCATTACTATTTAAAGGAATACTCTTAATAGTAATTCTAAAACTAATCGCAGACAAATTATTAGGTTTAGTCACAGTAGGACTTATCCTAGAATATGTAATTATGTGGGGACCACTTGCATTAATTATAATATTTCAACCAGAAATAAGAAACATACTAGAACAACTAGGACGTACCCAGTTACTAGGTAGACACAAAGTTCTAACTGTAGATGAAAGAGAACGTCTAGTATATGAAGTAATAAATGCTATAGAATATATGAGAAAATCAAGAATTGGAGCACTTATCGTAATAGAAAGAGATGTATCACTTCAAGACTACATCGGTAAATCAACAAACCTATATGCAGACTTATCAAGTGAACTTTTAATATCAATCTTTTTCCCAAACAACCCACTTCACGATGGTGGTGTAATAATTCAAGGAGACAAAATAAGTTGTGCCGGAGCAGTTTTTCCAACTAGTAACAGCTTAAAAATAAATAAAAGACTAGGAACAAGACACCGTGCAGCACTAGGTATTACCGAAGAAACAGATGCAATTGCTCTAGTAGTATCAGAAGAAACAGGAAGAGTATCAATTGCAATCAAAGGAGAACTATACTATAACATAACAATAGATGACGCAAGAATTCTCCTTATAGATGAATTAAGACCAAAAGCAGATGACTTTGAAGAAGAATATAACGAGGAGGATATATATAATGAGTAAGAAAAATTCCTCAAAAAAACCAAAAATAAAATTATGGAAAAAAATAGGAAGAGCACTTTTTAATTTCTTTAGTGCTATATATAGAGTAATAGATAAAATAATAATTACTCCAGTAGCAAAAGTATTAATGTTCTTTTCAAAAATACTAAAATCAAATAACAAACCACTTGATAGATTATTAAATAACAAAATAGTATTAATAATAATATCACTAGTTCTAGCATTCACTGCATACTTTCTAATAGATGATTCAACAGAAATAATGATGAATAGTTCAGCAGAAATACTATATAAACAACCAGTAACAGCACTTTATAATGAAGAAGCCTATGTAGTCGAAGGGCTTCCAGAAACAGTAGATATTATGCTTATAGGAAGAAGATCTGACCTATACCTTGCAAAACAATACCCAGCCGAAGATGTAGTCGCAGATTTACGTGACCTAAAACCAGGAAGTCATAAAATAACCCTAAAATATAGTGGTTCAGTCTCATCAGTAGAATACAAACTAATGCCAGAAAACGCAACTATAATGATATATGAAAAAGTCGCAGAATCAAGAACAATAAATAAAGAAATACTAAATGAAAACAAACTAAATAACAAATACACAATATCAAACATTTCATTTAGTAGAGAAGAAGCCTACGTAAAAGGAGCATCATACAAACTAGAAGAAGTAGCAATAGTAAAAGCCCTAGTAGACGTATCAGAAATAGCAAGTCCAGATATCGGAACAACAACCCTAAAAGATATCCCACTTGCCGCATACAATAGTAAAGGAGAAAAACTAGACGTAGAAATAGTACCTGCAACAATAGATGCAACAATAGAAATAAAATCTCCTAAAAAAGAAGTACCATTAAAAGTAATCCCAGAAGGAGATGTAGTCTTTGGTAAATCAATAGGTAATATAACATTAAGTGAAAACAAAGCAACCATCTATGGAGATGAAGAAACACTCGCAGGAATAACATACTTACCAGTAAAAATAAATGTTGAAGGTATATCTAGCACAACAGAATACAATGTTAACATCTCTAAACCAAGTGGCATTAAAGAAATAAGTGTAAGTGCAGTAAAAGTAAAAGTAACCCTAGAAACAACAACAGAAAAAATAGTAGAAAACGTAAGTATTGCAACAAAGAACCTAGGTGAAGGACTAACTGCCCAAGCAGCATCTTCAAAAGACAATGCAATAGATGTAATAGTAAAAGGTTCTGAAACAAACCTAAAAGCCATAACTAGCGACAACATTTCAGCATATGTTGACTTACAAGGCAAAGGTGTCGGAACATATGAGGTTGAAGTAAAAGTAACAGGTGATGACCTAAAACTAACATATCAGCCTAAAACAACAACAGTTACAATTAAAATAAAAAAAGCAAACTAAAAGCGTCCCAAAAGGCGCTTTTTACTTTATATCAACATCACTAACTAGTAGTCCAATATTAATAAGACCCGCAATACATACAAGAATATAGATTAAACTTTCAAAAAAAGTACCATCTCCAAAAATAAAACTAACAAGATTAAAATCAAATATTCCTATAAGTCCCCAGTTAATCGCACCAATAATTGTAAGAACAAGTGCAACTTTCTGTAATGTTACCATATTTTTCCCTCCTTTATATTTCAATAATTATAATAACCAAAAAAAATAAAAATATACCAGGAATAAAAACAAAACAAACTAGTATAATTAAATGAAATCAAAAAGAGGTGGAAAATGAAAAAAATAATATTAACAATAATGTTAATAACAACGCTATTTATCACAACAGGATGTGGTAAAAAAAGTGAAGAAGAAATAAAAAATACCTTCACAAAAGAAGTAGAAAAACTAAACAGTTATTACCTAGAAGGAACAATGTCCTTAATGAATAACGATGATGTTTACAATTATGATGTAAAAGTAAGTTACAAAAAAGAAAATAACTACAAAGTATCACTAATTAACAAAAACAATAACTATGAACAAATAATACTAAGAAACGATGAAGGAGTTTACGTAATAACACCATCATTAAACAAAAGCTTTAAATTCCAAAGTAATTGGCCAGACAACAACTCACAAAGTTACTTACTAAATTCCGTAGCAAATGACCTAAAAAATGCAAAAACAACTGAATTTGAACTAAAAGATGACAATTACATATATAAAATAGATGCAACTTACAAAAATAATCCTAATATAACAAGCCAAAATATTACCCTAGATAAAGATGGAAACCTAAAAAAAGTCGAAGTACAAGATAAAAACGGTATTTCACATATAACTTTTGAAATAACAAAACTAGATAAAAAACCAACATTTAATAATGAATACTTCGCATTAGATGAAGTAACCAAAGACTTTACTATAGAAAATAAAGATAAAAAAGATGAAACAAAAGATGATACAAAACAAGAAACAAATAACGAAACAAATAACGAAACAGAAAAAGACCAAAACGTCGCATCAATAGATGAAACACTTTTCCCATTATATATTCCAGAAAACACATCACTATCAAATAGAGAAGTAATAGAAATAGAAGGTGGAGAAAGAGTTATAATGACCTTTGCAGGAGATAATCCATTTATGCTAGTTCAAGAAACAGTATCAAAAGAAGAAGAACTAACAATTATCCCAACATATGGAGAACCATACTTACTAATAGATACAGTAGGATCACTAACAGATATGTCATACACTTGGACAAGCAACGGTATAGAATACTACATAGTCTCAGACGTATTAAACCAAAATGAAATACTAGAAATAGCAAAATCAATTGGTGTAGTAGCAACCATAAATGAAAAATAAATTAATAAAGAAATAAAATTTAAAAATAATAAAATAATTTTATTTCTTTTTCTTTTAAAATAATATATAATCTATATAGAGGGTGATAAAAATGTCAAAAAGTAGTAAAAAAATACAAAAAAACATAAAAAACAATATAACAAAGAAAAAAGAAGAATATCCAGTAAAAAACCAAATAATGACTTTAGCAAAAGTAATTACTGCTATTCTTATAACAAGTTTCTTAATTAGTGTAATAGTATCAATCGCAAATAAAACATACACATTAGATAAAGAAAACCAAAAAATAGAAAATGAAATACTAGCAGGTCAAACATTTAATAGAAAAGATGAAACATATTATGTAGCATTCTATGAATTTGATAGCGATGAAGACTTAGAAAGCAAAATTTCTAACATAGAAAGCACAAAAATATATAAAGTAGACTTAACAAATAAAATGAATAGTGAAATAATAAGTGATACATCTAATAAAAAAGCAACAACAATAGATGAACTACAAATAAATGGTACAACACTAATTAAAATTAATGAAAATGAAATAACTGATTATATTGAAGGATATGATAATATAACTACATACCTAAATAATTTAGATTAAATAATATAAAGAATAAATAGGTGAGTATATGAAAGTAAAAATAAAAAAGATAATTAAAAAAATAAAAAACAAAGCAAACTCATATCTAATAAGCCAAAAATTAAAAGAAAAAAAATTTAATTCATTAGAGTTATGCTTAATAGTAATAATGACTACAATAATAGGAATATTAGTTGGAGAACTAATTTTTTCTAATGGCGTAATATACAAAACATCAAAAAAAGCTAGCGAAATAGAATCGGTGTATAATACATTGCTTAATGATTATTATAACGAATTAACAGAAGAAGCTCTAGAAGAAGCAGCAATAAATGGTATGATGAGCCTATTGGAAGATAAATATTCAACATACTATGATAATGAAGCAGCAGAAGAACTAACAGAAGAATTAGAAGGGTCATTTGTTGGGATAGGTGCAGAAGTAACCAACAACTCGGATGGAACCCCAACAATAGTAACAGTTTTTGAAGACTCACCAGCTCAAAAATCAGGATTAGAAGTTGGTGATAAAATACTAAAAGTAAATGAAGAAGATGTATCAAAAATGAATATATCAGATTTAGTTAAAAAAATAAAAGGAAGTAAACAAGAAATAGAATTATTAATAGAACGCAATGAAAAACAAGAAACGATCAAACTTATAACCGAAGAAGTAGAAATCACATCGGTAACAAAAGAAATTTTTGAGACAGAAAAAAACAAAATTGGTTATCTAAAAATAGATGTATTTGCACAAAACACAGATGAACAATTTAATACAAAGTTGCAAGAATTAGAAAAAGAAAATATAGATAGTTTAATAATTGATGTAAGAGATAATAATGGAGGTCATTTAGATACAGTAGTTAACATATCAAGTCTATTCATTAATAAGGGAGACCCAATATGTCAAATAAAAACAAAAGATAAAACCACCATAATAAAATCCACAGAAAAAACAGACAGAAACTATCCTATAGTAGTCTTAACAAATAAATCAAGCGCCTCAGCCTCAGAACTTTTAACAGGAGCATTAAAAGAGATATATGGAGCAACAATAATAGGAACAACAACATATGGAAAAGGCACTGTTCAAAAAACAAAAAACCTATCAACAGGAGCAATGATAAAATACACAGCAGAAACATGGTTAACAGCAAAAGGAAATAGTATCGAAGGAGTAGGGATAGCGCCTGATATAGAAATAAAACAAGATGAAACATATTATATCAATCAAACAAACGAAAATGACAACCAACTACAAAAAGCAATAGAAGTCTTAAGTGAATAAAAGAAGTTTTTCTTCTTTTTTATTTTAAGTAAAATATATAAAATAATAAATATATATCGATAGATAAAAACAGTATTTGTTTTTTCAAAAAAAAGTTATATAATAAATATAGAGAGGGAAGCAATTTAAAAAATAAAAAATTGCAATAATAGAAATGGAAAAAATAGAAGAAGGAAACAAACTACAAATACATAGTTATAAACATAATGGACATGTCCACAGAAGTTGGGATGAAGCTATATATCTTGGAGAAACAGAAGAATATAAAATATTTGGGAACTATAAAACAATAGTTACGGAAAAAGATGGCAGAACATGGCAAACAAAAGAACCTGCAATTATGTTCTTTTCAAAACAAAATTGGTTTAATATAATTGGTCAATTAAAAGAAAGTGGAATATACTACTATTGTAATATGGCCTCCCCATTTGTAATTGAAAAAAATACAATAAAGTATATAGATTATGATTTAGACCTTAGAGTCTTTCCAGATGGCTCATTTAAAATACTAGATAGGGGAGAGTATAACTATCACAAACGTATAATGAATTATTCAGAAGATATAGATCAAATATTAAAACAAGAATTAAATATTCTTATAACTAAAGTAAGAAACAAAGAAGAACCATTTAATAAAGAATCAATAAATAAATATTTTATAGAATATAAAGTTTATAAAAATAAATAAAAATTCAATCAAAAAAAGAAATAAAAAAAGAAATAAAACATATAATATACTGTTGTAAAAAAAGTAAAAAAACATCATCTACAAACAAAATATCAAAAAATTAAAAAAAATTCAATTTTTTTATTGACAAGTAAAAGATGGGGTGGTATAGTAATAAACGTCAACCAAAAAAAGACAAAAAACAACAGAATAAAAAAACAAAAAAAATCAAATTTTAGTTGACAACAAAATATATAAATGGTATAGTAATAAATGTCGAACAAAAAACGACAAAAGCACAAATAAAAAAATTAAAAAAATTAAAAAAATTAAAAAAAGTGCTTGACAAATGCTTTACTGTTTGATATGATATTAAAGCAACTTGAGAAAAAAAGCAAACAAAAGATTTGATCTTTGAAAACTAAGTAAAACGTCAATTTTGAGATAGCTAGGTTATTAATTAAAAATTAAAAATCAAACTTAAAAAATAAATTTTATTGGAGAGTTTGATCCTGGCTCAGGATGAACGCTGGCGGCATGCCTAAGACATGCAAGTCGAACGGGGCGTCTGGAAAAAGTTGAGTGCTTGCACAAGACCGGCTCTGGATTGCCTAGTGGCGAAAGGGTGAGTAACACGTGGGAATCTGCCTTTAAGACTGGGACAACAGTTGGAAACGACTGCTAATACCGGATGATATATTAAGTGATACGTTACTTAATAGTAAAAGGAGCCTTTAAAGCTTCGCTTGAAGATGAGCCTGCGGCGTATTAGCTAGTTGGTGAGGTAACTGCTTACCAAGGCGACGATGCGTAGCCGACCTGAGAGGGTGATCGGCCACACTGGGACTGAGACACGGC
>CAYSEZ010000050.1:0-7944 GCA_964430375.1 uncultured Mycoplasma sp.
CGTTTAATTCAAAAGTTCTTAAAGATACAAGTTCTCTTTCAGCATTAAATAAATCTTCATCATTGGTAATATTTAATTTATTAATTAAAACATCAGTTCCTTTATAACAATAATCTGCAGTTCTTTCATAACTATATTTGTATTTATTATCCATAAATTCTCCTGTATTTTTCAATAACTTTTCTGCGTTCTATTTCTGTTGTAGATTTGCCAACTATACAATTATAAAGTTTTTGTTTTATTTCTTTAGTTAATGGCATACCTTCTTGAGCCATAGCACCATCAACTTTTCTTATTTTTTCTTGAATTTCTTTATCAGTTACACTATTATTCATAAAAATCACTCACTTTCTTTAAGACATCTGATATATCTATTATACCACAAAAACCCTTATAATTCATTAGTTTCACAGCAATTAATCCAAATCCAAATAAAAATAAATTCATTAAAAAGTATTCTTATTGTAATTATTATTAAATTGTATAGATTATAATTTGCTACAACTAGTTCTATTTATACTAGGTTTAATCTTACTAGGATGTACTGCCTCTAAAACTATTTTATAATTCATAAGAATACACCCCTAGAATAGTTTATGTATATTTAGTTTTGGGTGATAATTTAGATAATAAGATTTATTCATTAATTTTATGTTCATTTTTAATTTTATAAATGTTATTAACAACTTTGTTAATATGTAATATTTCAAATATCTTGTCCTATATTTCATCTAATAATTTTTTCATATCCATAATTAAATATTTATTACAATTATTTTTTATTTCTTCTAATAATTTATCCTTTGTTTTAATGGCCTTATTATATGTATTTATATCTATCAATTTATTAGAAAAAGCATTTTCTAATTCGTCTTGATCTAAAACTTTAATTTGTCCATTAGTTATAGTAATATCTAAATATAAATCATCATAGTATGGAATTTTACTTTCTTCTTCTATTCCACAACCATTAGTTATATCGATATAATATTCTAAAATATTTTTATTATTATCAAAATATACTCTTATTGCATAATTTTCAGTTTTTGGTAAAATTTCTAATATATAATATCCATTATCAATTACTTTTAATCCATTACTTAAAATAAATGGCGTAGTTTTTATTATTTTTTTCTTTGATAAATAATAGTCTTTATTTGTAAAATTTAGTGTTAATATATATTCACTAACATCTCTTAGATAAGTTTTACTTAATAATTTTTTTCGCATATTTTCACCTTCTTTCATATAATACATATTCATAACTATTTTATAATTTATAAGAATATATATAGTAGTTTATTTTTTTAAATAATAAGATTTATTTATTAATTATATGATCAATATTAATAGCTATATCTTTATATGATTTTCTATTATTTGATTTAGATGTTAAAAATAAATATGAGCTTTTATAAATATTGTATCATAATTGTTTTATATATTACTAAAAATCTACAGGGTTCCAGCAAAAAAGAGTAAATCTTATCTTGTTACGCATAACAAAATAGTTTTATATTTTTGCAAAAATACTCTATAACTCCGAAAAAATGGACTCTTTCATACTTTTTTGGAGTTATAACCATTTTTTTACATTTTGTAACTTATTATTTAAATTAGAATATAATACATTAGAATTTAAAAAATGGAGGTTTTTTTATGAAAAAATATGTTACTTTAATCGGATGTATTATAATACTTGCTATCTTTACAGTGCTTTATATATTCGATATAAAGAAAAATGAAAATAATTTAACAAAAATTACAGTTGCAGAGGTAACTCATAGTGTCTTTTATGCTCCACAGTATGTTGCGCTTTCAAATGGTTACTTTAAAGATGAAGGTCTTGATGTAAAATTAGTTTTAACAAGTGGAGCAGATAATGTTATGGCAGCGGTCCTATCTGGTGATGCAGAAATCGGTCTATCAGGTAGTGAAGCTACAATATATGTATATAATGGTGGAGAAAAAGACTACATTAAAACTTTTGCACAATTAACTAAAAAAGATGGATCATTTATCATATCAAGAGAAAAAATAGATAATTTTACTCTAAATGATTTAAAAGGAAAATACATAATTGGTGGTCGTCTTGGTGGAATGCCCGAAATGAGTCTAGAATATGTTTTAAAACAAAATAATATAAATCCTAGTACTGATGTTACAATTGATACAAGTATTGCTTTTGCATCAATGGCTAGTGCTTTCATCGGAGGAACTGGAGACTTTGTATCTCTATTTGAACCTTTAGCATCACAAGTAGTAAATCAAGGATATGGTTATAAAGTTGCATCACTCGGAGAATTAAGTGGTGAAGTACCTTACACTGCTTATAATGCTAGAACTAGTTATATTGAAAATAATAAAGATGTAATAGAAAAATTTACAAATGCAATTAAAAAAGGTATAGACTTTGTACATAATAATGACAGCGAAACTATTGCAAAAGTTATAATAAATGAATTCCCTGATACATCTTTAGAAGACTTAACTAATTCTATAGAAAGTTATAAACAAAATGATACTTGGCCAAAAACAACAACTTTTACTGAAGAATCTTTTAATCATTTACAAGACATCTTAATAGAGGCAAATCAATTAGAAGAAAAAGTAAGTTATAAAGATTTAATATATGCAGAATAATATTTTAGAAGTAAAAAACTTAAGTAAAATTTATCACGATAAAAATAGTGAAACACTAGCACTTAATAATGTAACTTTTAATGTAAAAGATAAAGAATTTATCTCTATAGTAGGACCTTCTGGATGTGGAAAAAGTACTATTTTAGGAATATTAGCAAATATAATGAATAAATCAGATGGAGATATTATTTTTAATAAAAAAGATCCAGTTATTGGATATATGCTTCAGCAAGATGCTTTATTTCCATGGAAAACTGTATATGAAAATTGCATACTTGGTTTGGAAATTAAAGGTATAGATACAAAAGAAAATAAAGATAGAGTATTAAATTTATTAAACACTTATGGATTAAAAGACTTTATAAATAAATATCCAGATAGCCTATCTGGTGGTATGCGTCAAAGAGTAGCCCTAATAAGAACACTTGCTATAAAGCCAGATATTCTTCTTCTAGATGAACCATTTTCCGCTTTAGATTATCAAACAAGACTTGCTCTATCTGATGATCTGTATAAAATTATAAAAAATGAGAATAAAACTGTTATTATGGTTACACACGATATTGCTGAAGCAATAAGTATGTCTGATAGAATAATAGTTTTAACTAAAAGACCTGGTACTATAAAAAGTATTTATCAAATTAAACTAAATAATAAATCTCTTCCTACTTCAAATAGAAAAGATAAAGATTTTATTAAATATTATGATATGTTATGGAAGGAGCTCGATCATCATGTATAGTAATGAACATAAAATATACTTAAAAAAGTTAAGAAAAGAAAAAAACATAATTCTTTTTTTTAAACTATTCATAATAATATTCTTAATTACTATATGGGAAATATGTGCAAAAAATGAACTAATTAATACATTTTTATTTTCTTCTCCATCTTTAATTATTAAAACAATTATTAATTTATATAGCAAAAACAATTTATTACAACATATCTTTATCACTTTTATGGAAACAATTATTAGTTTTTCTCTTGCTACTTTAATTGGAATTTTAATAGCAACTTTAATGTGGCGTTATAAAAAAATTGCTAAAATAATAGATCCATATCTTACTATTTTAAATTCTTTACCTAAAGTATCACTAGGTCCACTTATTATTATATGGTGTGGCGCTAATACAAAATCTATAATACTTATGGCAGTTTTAATCACAGTATTTAACACTATCATTAGTATGTATAATGCATTTATATCTACTGATAAATTAAAAGTAACTTTACTTAATTCTTTTAATGCTAGTAAATATCAAATATTTAAAGTATTAATTTTTAGAGCAAATCTGTCTACTTTAATCAATGTTTTAAAAATAAATATAAGTATGTCTTTAATCGGAGTTATCATGGGAGAATTATTAGTATCTAAACAAGGTATTGGCTATTTAATTACTTATGGGTCACAAGTATTTAATCTAAATTTAGTTATTTCTTCTATAGTTATACTAGGTATATTATCATATATCTTATATTTAATGATTGAAAGGGTAAAAAATAGACCTTAATACAAAAGTCTATTTTTTTATTTTATTACATATCAAATGTTTTTTAGTAAAATATCGTAACATTTATAATTAATAAAATTCAAAAAATAGTTGATTTTTAAAGTTTATTATGGTAACATATTAATTGTTGATGGCGATGTTGGTGAAGTGGTTAACACGCTGGTTTGTGGCACCAGTATGCGTGGGTTCGATTCCCACACATCGCCCCAATATGAAATTTACCCTTGTATATCAAGGGTTTTATTATACCTTGATCTAATCTCTGGTCTAATTACAAATATTATACTACATAAAAAAAGAACTATTTATATAGTCTAACTTAGTTCTTTTTTTATACTTTAAATATTATTATTTTATTATTTTAATAACCAATTTCTCTTCTTTTACTTTTTTATCACTAAATATAAAAGCATTATAAAGTTCTTTTATATCAATATTATTATTTCCATATAACGTACATATAACATCATTAACCTTTACATAATCACCAATATTTTTATTTAATATAATCCCCGCATTATAATCAATTTCATCTTCTTTTCTAATTCTTCCTGCTCCTAGTTCCATAGACAAATTTCCTATTATCAAACTATTAATATTTTTAATATAACCTTCCTCTTTAGATTTAATCTCTATTCCCTTTGGTAACTTAATATTCAAATTACCATTTTGTAATTTAACAAACGATAAAAATTTCTTATAAGCTAAACCATTTTCTATTACTTCATTAACTTCCTTGAGTGCTTTATCTATACTTATATCTTTCCCCATACTAACAAGAAATGAAGACATTGTAATAGCAAGTTTTGACAAATTATTTTCTTTCTTATTCTTTAATATATCTATAACTTCAAGTACTTCAATAGTATTACCTATATTACTTCCTAAAGGATTATCCATTCTTGTTAACATGCACACTACCTTTTTATTATATTCTTTTCCTATTTTAATCATTAACTTAGCCAATTTTTTAGCTTCTTTTTTTGTCCTAATTAAGGCCCCTTTTCCTACTTTTATATCAATTAATATATTAGAGGCACCACTAGATATTTTCTTACTCATTATTGAAATAGCAATTAAAGATATTGATCTTGTAGTACCAGTTACATCTCTTAAGGCATATATCTTCTTATCCATAGGACACAAAGTTTTACTAGCACCCATTATAGATATATTATTACTTTTTACTTTATCTATAAATTCTTCATAAGTTAAATCTGTATTTACTCCAATTGAATTTAACTTATCTATGGTTCCTCCAGTATATCCTAAAGCTTTACCACTTAATTTAGCAAGTTTTACATTACATGCTGCAACAATAGGTCCAACAATTAATGTAGTTTTATCTCCAACGCCTCCAGTTGAATGTTTATCAACAACGTTATCAAGTATAGATAAATCATATACTTCTCCACTTTTAATAAATATATCTACTAAAGAAATTATTTCATCGTACTTTAATTCATTTTTACATATGCATTTTAAAACCCTAGTCATTTCTATATCTGAAACGCTATTATCTAGATAACCATTAAAAAAATATTCTAATTCTTCATAATTAAGCCTTTTATTCTTTTCAAATTTACTTATTATTAGTTCATTATCCATAACTTAGACTCCTTTTATATATTTTTTATATACATATATACTTTCAGGTATAATAGTTAAAAATCCAAAAATTAAAAACACAAAAGAAATAGTATTCCATTTACCCATTACTATAACAATCCCTAAAGCAAAAAAATGTAATACAGTTTTTACTTTTCCATATATATCTGAAGGTACAACTATTTTCTTTTTTATCATTAAAATATAACCAAAAACTGCGACAAATATATCTCTTAAAAATATAAACAAACTATATAATGGTAATTTTTTATTAAAAATTAAAGCAAATGTCACAAGTAAAACAAAGGTTCTATCTGCAACCGGGTCTATCAATTTACCAAAATTAGTTACTTTATTATATTTTCTAGCTATATAACCATCTAAAAAGTCAGATATTAAAATAATTATAAATAAAACTAAAATAATAGTTATATTTTTATCTTTATATATCATATAAGAAAGTGGAAACGACAAAACTAATCTTAATATTGTTAATGCATTTGGCATATTATCACCTATAAAAATATATTTTAATTTTAGGATAAAATGAATAAATTATCTCATTATTCCCATTTTTTCTTTCATAACTTCATATTTTTCTTTTGCAAGAATTCTTGACTTTGCAATTCCTTCATCCAATACTTTATTTAAATAATCACTATTTATTAATTCATTATATTTAATTTTAATACTTGATAAATGTTCTACAACTACATCTGAAACATATTTTTTAAACTCTCCATAGTTTTTATCTTTAAATTTATATTCAAGAGACTCATTTGTTTCATTAGATAGCGAAGTACATATATCCATTAAATTAGATATACCTGGTTTATTTATTGGATCGTATTTTACTACCATTTCACTATCTGTAGTGGCACCCATTATTTTCTTTCTTATATCTTCATCAGAATCAAGCAAAGTAATTACCCCTTTTGGACTATCACTAGACTTACTCATTTTTTTAGTTGGATCTTTTAAATCTTTTATTTTTGTTGCGCCTTCTCTAACAAGTGAATCAGGAACAGTAAATGTTTCACCATATTTATTATTAAATCGAATTGCTATATCACGAGCAAGTTCTACATGTTGCTTTTGATCTATTCCTACAGGAACTAAATCTGCATCACAATACAAAATATCTGCAGCCATCAAAATAGGATATGTTAAAAGACCTACTGTAAAATTTGAATGTTCTTTTGATTTTTCCTTAAATTGAATCATACGAGAAGCCTCTCCGTAATAAGAAGAGCATTCTAAAAGCCAAGATATACATGGAATATATTCATTTTCAGATTGTAAATAAATTACATTTTTTTCTGGATCAATACCACACGCTACATAAAGTGCTAAAAAATCCTTTATTCTTCTTCTAATTTCCTTAGGATCTTGCTCTACTGTTAAAGCATGTAAATCCGCGATAAATATATATGAATCATAATCCTCACATATTTTTTTCATTTGCATAATTGCACCAATATAATTACCTAACGTTAATTCACCAGTTGGTTTTAATCCGGTTAAAATCTTTTTCATATTAAGTCACCTCGATAATATAATTATATACTTAAATTAATAAAAAATAAAGCAAAATAAAATATAATAATTATATCTTAAATTAAAACTACAAATAAAAAACAAGTAAAAGCAACCTTACTTGTTAAAACTATCAACTTTATTAAAACAAATTCTTTTCTATACGTTCACATGTTCTTTTAGGATTTTCAACTAAAACTCTATATAAATTCTCATGATTTCTAAGCTCATTAATTAAATCAATTTCTTCATTAGTCATCATAAGTCCATAATTATTATCACTCTCCGAAACAACATATTCATCATTACCAATTAAATATTCAACAGGAGTATTCAACTTTTTAGAAAGTAATATCAAATTCTTTGTACTAGGTTTCTTTATTTCTTTTTCCCAATAACATATAGTAACCTTAGATACTCCAATCATCTGTGCTAAGTCATCTTGAGTTAAGTCTCTACTTTTTCTTACTTCTTTTATTCTTTTACCTAAAACCATTTCTTGCACCTGCCTTTATATAAATATTATAAGAAATTATTGCGCAAAAAATGTCATAGTTAATCTAAAATTAAACTTTTTATTACTATTTTACATAATATGTTACAAAAATTTAATATATTTATCTAAAAATTTACAATAATTTAA
>CAYSEZ010000051.1:0-7803 GCA_964430375.1 uncultured Mycoplasma sp.
CTGTTCCATCACCAGATAATACTGTTGTTCCTGATTTTAATGAGATAACAGGACGGACGCCGTCACTATTTTCACCAGTTTTCCTACTCAAGGAACCAAATGAAGTTACGTACCCCATTCTAGAATCGCGATACCCAAAGTCACTAGGAGACAAAACCCAATATCCATAACCTGTATATAAATAATAATTACTATTTGATGAATATTGCGAACCTGCTAATTCCGCTTCATCTAATGTCAGTAGTCCTACAGGATATGTTAATGCATTATTTCCATATCCTGTTGTTCCTCCATTTTCTGTACTTAAACTAAATCTATCATTTTGATTTGTACATTGTAAACTTGGTGTCCCTTTTCCTGTGTTTTCATAACTTTTAAAATATGAATTACTAACTGCATTTGTATCTTTGTTTGATAATGCTCCTCCATTTTCTGTATATGATGAACTAAATCTACTTACTGTATATGTTTCATCAGTTGCACTTAATCTATCATTACAAAATATTGTGTTTTCTAAATTGTTTGTATAACTTGTTAAGTTTTCACTATACCAACTATCTATTACTGTTTTTATTGTACTATTATTTGTGTTAGTAAACATCTTTGTCTTTGCTAAATCTAAATTATCACCATTTGTAAAGGTCAAATAATATGCAATATTTGTATCAAAATATGTTATATAATACACACTTGTACATGTTCCTGTACTATTTAAACAAGTATAGTGATATTTTTCTGCTAGAGTTGTTCTATCAGTACTCCAATCTGCTGATATCTTTGTATCTACTAAAGTATATGATCCATCGGCATATATTACATCGTTACCATACACTATTTCCTCAGATATCTTTTTATTTGAAATAGTATATACTGTTCCGTACATATAACCCACATAAGCCGGAGATGTATAACTAGTGTTAAACCTGCTAGTTGATGACAATTGACTAGCTGACCCTGTATTATTACATACTCCATCAGTTGGCACCCCATTATATATTAATTTAATACCACCAGTTGATGTTGTTCTAACTATTTTCCAACACATATTAGCAAATAATACATTATTATTATCTACATTACCTCTATAGTAATATATTGGATTACTTCCTCCATTATCATCTGTTCCGTTATATAAAAATACTCCATTATCACCACTATTATAAACTACTCCATCAATTGTTACATTTGCATCATTTATATATTGATATGATATATTCATTGTTTTTACTTGACTTGATATTTTATCTATTAATAAATCTTTTACAAAATCTACTCCAAGTTGTGAACAAAAATCTTTTGAATTACCATCTGAATCAACTAAATCATCATTTGTTGCATCTTTATCTATCCATAACAAAATATCAAAAGTTATATTTTCAGAATCTAAACTACCAGTAATATTCATACTATATGGATCATTACCAATATATTCTTCTCCAGTAGTATTATTTTTAACATAATATCTTATCAAATTAGAACTTATTTGATTATTACAATCACAAGTATTTTCTCCAACAGTACATTTTCCATCAGTTTTTGTACATGTATCACAAATACTTTTCATATTAAGAACATAAGAATATGTATCACAATCACCATCTTTAGTTAAAGTTACTTTATATGGAGTCTCTAAAAGAGCATCTCCATCACTTATTGGATAAGCATTTACTAAATTAATTTGATCTTCATCTGATAAAGAAATATCAAGTTTACAAGAATCAAGTTTATTTAATCTAGTACCCTTTAAATTAACTAAAAAACTAGGTAAAGCAAAAGATACTCCTACTATAAATATTAAAAATATACTAGTAATAATAAATAACACTTTAGTATTTTTATCTATTTTTTTCATATTTACCTCCTAAAAATTTAAAAACATTAATACTTTATCTACATCTAATTTTAATAATATAACTATTAAGAAAGCTCCAACTAGAAAAGGTCCAAAAGGTATTATTTTATCTTTCTTTTTATATAAAATTACAAGTGATACAGGAAGAGCCATAAAAGCTGCAAGTGATACTGATAATAACGATAACATTATAGGAACAGTATTACCTAATACAAATAATAATTTTATATCTCCTCCACCAAGTGACTCTTCTTTAAATATTTTATTACCTAAAAGCATTAATAAATACATAATAATAAACATACTAAATCCATATAATAAATATTTACATGCTCCAAGTAATCCATATTTAAATATATTAACTATAAATATAGCTATAGCAAAAAATATATTTATTTCATCTGGAATTATATAATAATTTAAGTCTGTTATAATTATTATAACAAACATTGAAGAAACTAACAAGCATAAAACTAAATCTAATGAAAAATTAAATGAATAATAACTTATCATAAATAATATTCCAGTAAATAATTCAATTAATGGATAAAATATAGATATCTTTTCTTTACAATTTTTACACTTACCTCTTTGTAATATATAAGATAATATAGGTATTAACTCTATCGGAGTAAGTTTATGATTACAATTTGGACAATGACTTCTAGGAAGTACAATTGATTCATTTTTGCATAATCTATATCCCACTACGGTATAAAAGGAACCAAATATAGTTCCTAATAAGAAAAACATTATTAAGTAAAAAGTATCCATAAAAACTCCTATGTTAATGCACCATACATACTAAACATTGGTATAACTACCGAAAGTACTACTACTCCTACTATAAGAGCTAAAAATATAATCATGACTGGTTCTATAAATGTATTAATTCTCTTAACCATATTAGCATGTAAATCTTGATAATATTTAGCAACATAATCCATCATAAGCGCCAAACGACCTGTATTTTCTCCAGTAACAAGCATTTCATATGCTACTATAGGAAAAGCCCATTTTCCTTTAAATGAATCACTTATTTTAGCACCCTTAGATAAATAATCAAGTGAATCTTTAATTATATCTTTATATACTTCATTAGTTGATACTGTAGATAATATTTTCATAGATTCAGTAATAAATACATTATGATTTAAAAGAGAGGCAAATGTTTTTGTAAACATAAATACTTCTTTATATATAATTATATTACCTACTACAGGTATCCTCATAAATAAAGATTGCATAAACTTTCTAAATGGCTTTATATATTTAAAACATAATGAATATAAAAGTAAAATTCCTACTATTGCAAGTATTATAACTATTGCGTTATTAGTAACAAAACTACTAACTTTAAGTACAAATGTTGTTATTCCAGGTACATCAGTCCCACTAGAAGCAAACATACTCTCAAATTGGGGAATTATATACATAATTATAAACGTTACAACCATAAGTGAAAATATCATAATAATAATTGGATATGTCATAGCACTAACAGCAGCTTTTCTTGTCCTATCAGTAGTAGTATAATATTCAGACATATCATCTAATATTGAAGGCAAATCACCAGTTAATTCCGCTGTTTTAACCATGTTTATAAGCAACTCCGGAAAAACTTTCCCTTGACTTGCTAAAGCATTAGAAAAACTTTCCCCTTTTATTAATTCATATGTAATATTTGCAAACACTCTTTTTTGACTAGCTTTAACAGATTGTTTTTCTAATATTTTAACAGAATCAATCAAAGGAATACCCGCTTTTAAATATGTAGATAGCTGTGTTAATATAAAAGATAATTCAGAATAATTAAGTTTTGCACCTCCTCCTATTTCCATAGTAAGTATATTACTTTGAGGATTTACACTTATTATTTTATAATTTTCCTGTTCTAAATACCTAATTACTTCTTCTCTATTATAAGCATCTAAATAACCTTTTATTTTTTTATTTTGCTCATTTACTGCGACAAACTTAAATTTAATTTTTTTAGTCTCTTGATTCTTCGTTACATTTTGAGTTTGATTATTAATATTATTATCAAAAGTATTAACATTTATATTAGTATTATTTATACCAATAGCATTATTATTTACCTGAGTATCAGAAACAATATTGTTCATATTATTATTTAACTGTGTATCAGAAACAACATTATTCATAGTATCATTCACTTCATCATTAATATTATTATAATCATTATTTTCCAAAGTAAAATCGTTTTCAAAATCATTATTATTCATATTATTTCACCCTCTATTCTATAATAATTTTAAACCATTTATCTAACATAGTCAATAAAATTAATAAAAATGTTAACAAAAAAAGACTAATTATATTCTTATAATCAATCTTAATAAAAACAATATAAATATTATTATTTTCTTACTCTTACATTATCTTCTTCACATAAATCATATTCATTAATTCTTTCACCCTTAGGAAACATAGTTAATATATCACTAGAATTAGGAAGTGTTACTACTCTAAGTACATCAATATTATTACCTATATTAGGATATGGAATTTCATATATATCATTAAGTATTAAACTTTGTTTTTTATTTTCTATAATAAGTCTATCTTTTATATCATTAAATAATTTATAAATATCTATATCAGAAGAAAATTGTTTCCCATGCCCTTCAAGTATATGATCTAACGCTATATATTCATCATAATCCATAATTTGTAAATTATTATAACTATAAGAAATACAATAATCTTTATTAAAAAACACATTTAATTCTTTCATTATATATATTTCACTCTTTAAAGGAGAGTAAATACCATTATCATTTAAATATTTTATATAGTCAAATGCTTCTTCATATTTTTTTTGTTTTATTAACAAATTTATTAAATTAGGTATTGAAAAATTTTGATTAGAATTATTAGGTATATTTTCTAAATATGATTTTGCTTGTTCTACATTACCTTCACTATATTCTAATCTAGCTAACTCAAGCATTGCATATGAACTATTTTCATCAGTAATTAATTTATTAAAATAAAGCCTTGCTTCATCTATATTACCTTCTTCTTTTTCCAAGATCCCTAATTCAAGCATTGCATATGATTTACTTTTAGTATTTAATAAACATTCAAAATAAAATTTTGCTTTTTCAATATTACCTTCTTCTTTTTCTAATTTACCTAGTTCTAACAATCCACGTTCATTACTTGAAGTATTAATTAAATTTTCAAAATAAGATCTTGCTTCGTCTATATTACCTTCTTCTTTTTCTAATTTACCTAGTTCTAAAAGACAAAAGTTTCTACTTGAAGTATTAAGTAAAGATTTAAAATAATATCTTGCTTTTTTAATATCATGTACCTTACTTTCTAATCTACCTAACTCAAATATTGCATGTTTATCATATTCTTTTTTTAATATAGATTCAAAATAAGATCTTGCTATATCTATATTACCCTCTTCCATTTCTATTTTTCCAAGTTCTAGCATTGCACACGTTTTATTTCTTTCTTTAAGCAAAGACTTAAAATATTTTTTTGCAGAATCTATATTACCTAATTTCTTTTCAAGTTTTCCAAGTTCTAATATTGCAAATCTATTACTACTTGTACCTAGTAAACTCTTAAAAATTAAACGCGCTTCATGATATTGTTTTCTTTTAACCAATAGTTTTGCATATTCAAATATTATTATATTTTCATTTGGATTATTCTCATATAATCTTTTCATTAAATTAAAATCCCCAGTTTCTTTAGCTCTTAAATATATCTTATATACATTATTATCCATAAGAACTCCCCCTTTTTAAATTTTCTATATTATAGCACATTTTAATAAATATGTCAAAAAAACTTGTAAAACACTAAATATATTTGTAAAATATAATTGTGATAATTATGTATATAGAAATAAATAATAAAAAAATTAAAGTTATAAAATATAGTAAATTTAAAGATAAATTAGTAGGTTTATGTTTTAAAAAAAATAAAATAAATAATATTTATCTATTTAATAATTGTAACGGGATTCATACTTTTTTTATGAAACAAAACATAGATGTATGTATGTTAGATAAAAATTATAAAATAGTTTTATTAAAAGAAAATGTAAGTAAAAATAAAATAATATATAAAAAAGGTGCTTATTACACATTAGAAATGCCTATAAACACTTGTAAATATTTAAAAATTAATGATTATATAAATATTAAATAATTATTTATTTAATTCATATAATATAATACTAGTAGCAACCCCTACATTTAAACTTTCTATATTATTAGTTTTAATATGTATACTATTTTCTACTAAATTATTTATTTCCTCACTTATACCATTACCTTCACTACCTATTATAATAGCATATTTATCTTTAGGAATATTTTCTACTAAATCTCCATTATTTACATCAGTTTTATAGATAGGAATATTTTTTTTATTTAATAAATTAATTACTTTTATTAAATCTTCTCTTATTATATTTATCTTAAATATAGCACCCTCTGATGCTCTTATTACTTTATCATTATATAAATCAACAGAGTCTTTACTAAGTACAATAGTATCTATATCAAAACCTACTGCACTTCTTATGATAGTACCTAAATTACCCGGATCTGAAACCCCATCTAATAAAAGTATTTTATTACCTACTATTTCATTATTACTCTTTTTATAAGCAATACCAATCACTTTAGAAGTCTTAACTTGTTTTATTTTATTCATAACACTTTCTGTTACATCATAAATATCTACATCTATTTTTAAATCATAAGATTCTAATTTATATATTTCTTTTAATACTCCTAAAGAATATGCTTCATTTATTAAATTTAATGTTTCTATTATAAATAAACCTTTTTCATCACGATATTTCTTATTTTGTAATTTTACTACCTCTTTTACTTTTTTATTATCTAAACTAGTTATTGTCATTACTTCCTCCATATAAAATTTTATCTATATAATTATTTATTATAAAATAATTATCATTTGTTTCATTTCTCATAAAATCCTTTACAAATACATTACTATCTCTATTTTCTAATATAATAAAATCATTGATTTTTAATAAAGATAATATAAAGTTTATTTCATTATCTATTAAAATATAAGGAGTTTTTTTATCAAAATCATCATTTAATTTAACTAAATTAATATTATTAAATGAATAAAGAGTTGCTTTTTCTAATAATCTTTCTTTTCTTTTTTCTACACTTAAATTAAAATAATCATATCCTAAAAAAAGTTCAATTAGTTCTTCTTTAGTATTTATTTTGCAAGAATTTTTATCTGTTATTACAATAATATTTTTCATAAGATCACCCTTCTTATATATAATTTTATCAAATATAATAATAAAAATCTATAATAATAACATTATAAATTTAATATTTTTATTAATCTAATTAAATATTCTTTATCATCAAAACTATTAATAGCAAAACACTTTTTACCTATATCTTTAAATGATGCTCCAGATGAAAATAATATTTTTCTATCAATTATAATAAACCTATCATGAAAAGAATCATTATTTACAAAAATTATGTTATCATACTGACTTTCATACTTTTTCTTTAATACATCATCTATATTTTACTTACTATAATTATATTTCTTTCTACTGTTTTTTAAATATCTAATAATTTTTTATTTACATAATTATCTATAATTATTATTTCTTCTTTAGATTTATTAAATATATCTAAAATTAATGAATATGCATCGTATAATTCTCCTTCAAAAAATATTTTATTTATTTCTTTTTCTTTAAATTTATCAAATGTATTTTCTAATCTTAATAACCTATTTTCGTGATTAATAAGTATTTCATTATTTGAAATATTATTTGCAAAATATCTTCTCATTTTTACAAAAGCCTCGATTATTTGAATATTTACTTTAACTGCTATATCACTTTTTAAAAGACCTGATAACATCATTATACCTTGTTCTGTTAAAACATAAGG
>CAYSEZ010000052.1:0-7711 GCA_964430375.1 uncultured Mycoplasma sp.
AGAATGTATCTTTTAATGAGTACACACCATTACTATATGTTACATCATTTCCATACATTATTTCATTTGTTAATGTCGATGTTTCTTTGCTTGTGTATTCATATCTTTTTCCATGCATATATCCAATATCTGCCGGAGATGTAAAGTTTCCATTAAATAAACTAGTAAATGCTACCGAATCATCTCCTGTGTTATTACATACTCCATCAATTGGTAATCCATAATATATTAATTTAGTACCACCAGTTGATGTTGTTCTAACTATTTTCCAACACATATTAGCAAATAATACATTATTATTTGTTACATTACCTCTGTAGTAATATATTGGATAATCACCTGCATTATCATCTGTTCCATCATATAAGAACACGCCATTATCTCCATTGTTATATGTTATACCATTTTCTGTTACATTTGCATCATTTGTATATTTATAATTTATATTTTTTAATCTAACTTGTTTCTCAATTTCTCTATTTATTGTTCCTTCATCATAATATACATATTCATATAATTTTTCAAAAATGTCATCACTTATTATATTAACTCTAAATTTATATTCATATTTATTAGTTTCACTCCAATTAGATGCATCAGTATCATAATCTATCCATGCTCTTAATCTATATTTTGTTGTTATACTATCTATTTCAGATGTATGTGTATGACTAGCACTATATAATTCATAATTATATAAACTACTAATTAATTTAGAATCTACTAATACTTCATTAGTTGTTATGTTTTCTAAATATACTTTTATTTGGTTATCATTTAATAAATAATACCCATCTGCAGATTTTCCTCTTTCTATTATTCCTGTTTGTGCTAGAGAAACAAAGTCTAGATTATTTTGAGAAGTCATATCTAGTAGATATTGTAATGTTAAACCATTAAATTCTTCTACATTTTTTCCTGAACAAAGTTTGCTATATACAGTATATCCTTCTTCATAGTCTTCATCTTCTTCTGTTACTTCTGCTGCATCAAGGAACCATAAAGTACAACTTTTAATTTCTTCTTCTGTTGCATTTTTCTTTACTGTCCATTCATGAGTCATATTTACTACCCCAGATGGTTCTAAAATATAAAGTATTTGAAGGTAATCATCTTCACCAGAATTTGCACTATCTACCGCAGCTTGAGCAGTTAAACCTTCTACTTCTTCCCCTTCACATAATGGTTTGTATGTGTTATAAACTTCCTCATAATTTTCATCATCATCTGATACACCTATAACATATTTTACAAGTGCTGTTGCACATTCATTTATTACTTCTTCTGTTGCATTTTCATTATAAGAAAAAGTTTGTTTAAATGTTTCAATTAAAGGTTCTATTTCTATAGAATAATTTACTTTTGTAGTAGGATCATTTTCTCCTAGAGATAAGTTTGATGTAACAGAAAAATCAAAGTAATTTTCACTTGTTTTACCATCTACATCAGACATTGGTAATGCATCTTCTATACTTATAACATTAGTACTTTCTGTATAACTCATAGATATTACTCCTGTAGATATTGAGTTATAGTTACCACTTAATGTTATATTATATATTGCATATGTTATTCCTATTACTAATGTAATTAGAAATAATAATAGAATTACCGGAAGGATCTTTTTTAATTTTTGTTTATAGACCCCCCCCCCGGCTTTACATAATTTTACACTTTTCATTTGTCAATTAATGTGTAAACTTTATTACACATATCCTCCTTCTTTATTTTTATGTATTAATCATATCAAAAAAAATACTTTATTTCAAGTACTTTTTTGATATTTTTATTTTTCTTCTATTTTAATTATATCTTCAATATTAATAGAATCACCATCTAAAGTAATAACTTTTTTACCTATTTTACCTGCAATTTTTGTATTATATTCTTTATCTTTTGTTACAATCTTTATATTTTTATTAAATATATAAGAATTATTTTTAATTAATCTATCAAGTGTATCTACCGGATCTTCTTTAATTTCTTTTCTTTCTTCTTTTTCATTAATAAATGAATAATATGCATTTTTATTATTATTTAAATCATGTTCTATTCTTGGTTTAAAAATCTCTGGTTTTTTCATATCTTCTCCTTTATTAAAATTTATGCACAAATGTTATAAAAAATACTTTATAATACATAATAATAGTATGAAAAAGAAAATATTTATAGATAAAGAAATACTTATATATTTAAGTTTATTTTTTATAATTAGCATAACTTCAATATATAGTTTTACTACATTTTTATATAGTGATAATTTAGTACTTGTAAAAAAACAAATTATATATTATGTACTAGGAATATTACTTATATTATTAATTAATAAAATAGGTATTAAGAAAATACTTCAAATTAGTACTTATATATATTTAGTAAATGTATTACTTCTTTTATTAGTTTTAATATTTGGTAAAGAAATAAATGGTATTAAAGCATGGTTTAATATTCCTTATATTGGTTCTTTTCAGCCTAGTGAGTTTATGAAAATAGGTATTACTTTATTAGTATGTAAATTAATTAGTGAATTTGATAAGAAAAATAATGGTTTTAAAGATGAGTTTATTTTAATAATAAAAATAGGTATTATAGTACTTATTCCAAGTATACTTACTTTTTTAGAACCCGATACTGGAGCAGTTATTATTTATTTACTTATTATGTTAATATGTTTATTCATATCAAGTATTAGCAAGAAATGGTTTATTTTATTTTTTAGTTTAAGTGTTATTTGTATAGGTTTTATAGTAGGATTATATTTTTTTAATAAAGATTTATTTATTAAGATATTAGGTAGTAACTTCTTTTATAGATTAGATAGATTACTTGATTGGACTAATTCATCAGGTATGCAACTAGAAAATTCAGTTATTGCAATAGCATCTAGTAAATTTTTTGGAAATGGTATTAATAATATATTAATTTATTATCCTGAAGGTCATACTGATTTTATATTTTCTTCTTTTGCTTCGATATATGGTTTATTTGGTATAATTATTCTTTTTATTACTATAGTTTTATTTGATATTAGAGTGTTAAATATAGGTAAAAAAGTAAATAATAATTATTATAAATATATAATTATAACTTTCTTATGTATTATTTTATGGGGACAAATTCAAAATATTTCTATGACTATTGGAATACTTCCTATTATGGGAATTACACTTCCATTCATTAGTTATGGTGGTTCTAGTTTGTTATCATATATGATTATGTTAGGAATTATTTTAGGTATAGAAAAAGAGTGTTAAATTAATTTTTTAAACACCCTATTGGTACAACAAGCACACCATCTTCTCTTTTATAAGCATATTTTGAATTAGCAGTTAAAATCATTAAAAATGATGGTTTATTCATTTTATCTGTATCAATTTTATTTTGTAATTTAATTAAGGTTGAAGCAGCACTTTCTATTAGTTTGTCTCCACCTAGTTTTATTTCTATTAATCCATATGAACCATTTCTTAAATGAATTACTGCATCACATTCTAAATCATTAGCATCTTTATAATGATAAACTTTTCCATTTATACTTTCTGCATATACTCTTAAATCTCTTATACATAATGTTTCAAAAATCAAACCAAAAGTATTTAAATCATTTAGTAAATCATTAGGACCTAGTCCAAGAGCTGCTACTGCGATAGATGGATCAACAAAATATCTAGTATCTGATGTTCTTATAGCGGTTTTACTTCTAAGATTTGGATTCCAAGAGGGAGACTCTTCTACTACAAATATTTTCTTTAATGCATTTATATAAGATAATATAGTATCTGTATCTAATGAAAATGAATTATTAATTATTATATCATTTTTTAATGTTTCATTTGATGCTTGAGTGCCAATATTTCTAGCATAACTTTTCATTAAGTTTTTTACTCTTTCTGGATTTCTTGCTATATTATCTACTCTTGATATATCAGAATTTACAATAGAATCATAATAATCAAATGCTTGTTCTAAAGCAATATCTTTTTCCATATAAGTGCTTCTAGGAAAACCTCCTCTAGCACAAAGATAAGCAATATCTTCTAAAGATAAAGGATTTATACCACTTATTTTATAATCAGAAGTAAATAAACTTAATAAACTAACTGAACCATTTGATTCTAAAGATTCAAATAAAGTCATTGGCCTCATAATAAGTCTTGCGAATCTACCAGTTCCAGTATGGGTTACTTCGCTCATATCAGCAGGAACAGATGATCCTGTTAAAATAAATTGTCCTTCCATAGAACGATGATCTACTTCAAATCTTACTGCATCCCAAAGTTTTGGTGCTATTTGCCACTCATCAATCAATCTTGGTACTTCTCCAGATAAAAGTAAACTTGGATTTAAATCTACTAATGTAAGATTTTGCGTTTTTTCTTCTGGGTTTGCCATATACAAAATACTATTTGAAAACTGTTCTGCAGTTGTCGTTTTTCCACACCATTTAGGTCCTTCGATTAAAACTGCTCCAGCACCTTTTAATTTTTTTTCAAGTAATGTGTCTACAATTCTTTTTCTATATTCTTTCATTTTTATCCCCTCTTTCAAACAAATTATAGCATAAATAATTTTTTAATACAATACTTTTCGGTTATTTGTAGCATTTTTGTTCGGTTATTTGTGGTTTTTTTATTCGGTTATTTGTGGATTTATAAAATGCTTTTATTATATTACTATTATATTATTATATTTAAATATATGAAAAAAACTAGATTAACTAGTTTTTAGGTCTAAATATTAAGGCAAATATAAAACTAAATACTATTGCACTTGTTATACCAGAAGCTGTTAAATCAAACATACCCATTGCTACTCCCATAAAGCCTGATTCAGTTGTATGAGCAAGTCCTCCATGTATTAGAAGATGTCCAAAACTTGTTATTGGTACTAGAGCTCCACCACCTACTTTTAAAATTATTTTATCATAGATATTTGCTATATCTAGAAAGGAGCCTATTACTACAAAAATACTAGTAATATGTCCTGCGGTAAGTTTTGTATTATCAAGTATTAATTGTGCAACTAAACATAGAGCACCACAAAATAAAAATGAATAAATATATGTCATAGATTTACCTCCAAAGTTACTGCATGTGCTATACCTAATATACTTTGTTTTTGATACAAGTAAGTTGGCGAAAATAAAGCTCCTGTTGTAACTAGTAATACTTTCTTTAGCTTTCCTTCTTTTAACATTTTATAAATATATCCATAATTTACTAAAGCACTACATACTGGACCAGATCCCCCAGCTGTTATTTCTTTTTGCTTTTCCATATCATATAACATTACTCCGCAGTCATTATAATTATCATCTAGTTTTATTTTATAAGTTTTATTTATGTATTCTTTTAATATTTCTTTTCCATAAATTCCTAAATCTCCAGTTAAAATAAGATCATAGTCTTCGACTTTTTCATTATTATTTTTTAAATGATTATAAATAGTATCTGCGGCCGCTGGAGCCATAGCTGCTCCCATATTATTTGGATCTTTAAAGTTTAAATCTACTATTTTACCAATTGTACCACTAGTAATTTTAACATTTGTTTCTTTATTAGTTAAATAAATACTTGCACCACCAGTTGACGTAAAAGTAGCAGTTTTAGGTTTAGGGGCTCCATACTCTATAGGATTTCTATATTGTTTTTCACTTGTTAAGTTATGTGAACTAGTTGTACATATACAGTTATTTATTTTACCACTTTCTATAAAAGTGCTACCAATAATTATACTTTCCATACTTGTTGCACAAGCACTATAAACTCCAAGAAAAGGTATTTTATATTTTTTTACTGCATAACTAGTCGCAGTTATCTGATTTAATAAATCTCCACCAATTATAAGATCAATTGCATCTTTTTTTACTTTTATCTTTTTTAAAAGTAGATTAATACTATCATTTTGGAGTTTTGTTTCTGATAGTTCTAAAGATTTTTCACCAAAGTAATAATCATCATAAGTTTTATCAAAATATTTACGAAGTGGTCCTTCTTTTTCAATTAAACCTGCGACAGTACTAGTATTTTCTATATAAACATTATCATATTTTATTGTCATATTAACCTCCCATTATAATGTATCTTAACATTCCAAATGTATATGCTGATACTACTCCATATAAAATAACTGATCCTGCAAGTTTAAATATATTACTACCAAAACCATATATTAATCCTTCTTTTTTATAATCTAAAATAGAACTTTGCATAGAATGTGCAAAACCTGTTATAGGGATAATTACCCCCATTTTCCCAAATTTAACAAAGTCATCAAAAAAACCTAAAGCAGTAAATAAACATGCAATAAATATTAAAGTTGTAATCATATAAACACTTGCATCAGTACTAGATAAATTAAAATAATATGAATAAAATTCTAATAAAAAGTTACCTAACGCTCCAATTAAACCACCTATTATAAATGCAATAAATGCATTTTTACTTTTTTCTTCATTAGGAAGATGTTTTTTCACAAGTTCTTCATATTGTTCATTTTTCATAAAAATTCCTCCATTTTTAGTATGAAAAATAAAACTTTTTTTATACAAATAATTAAAAAAGGATTAACATTACTATTAATCTCTCTGTATTTTTTATAATCATATATAAAAATATTATAATCATAACATTATCATACTATTATTTTATTTCTAACTCAATAAATCAATCATAAACTTCTTTTCAAAGTAAAAAGTTACATATTTCTCATATATGGGCTATTTAAAATCATATTCTTTCTTTAACTCTTCAAGTATTTCATATACTACTGGACAAATACTAGCATTTTTTATAATAGTGACTAAACTAAATAATCTTTCATCATTATTAGTATAAGGATATTCCTTGCAACTAATAGGTAAACACTTACTTATCTTACAATTATTATTTTCATCCAAAAACTTACACTTACCTTCTTTAAAAGAATATTCACCATATTCATTAACTAAATCATCATTAATAAACTTATCCTTATCTATTTTTAAATAATTACATATATTCTCTAACTCAGTATCATCCATATTTATACCAAGAGTTTTACAACAATTCCTGCACTTTTTACAATCATATATTTTAAAATACTTTGCGTGTAATCTTTTAAATTGTTCATCTAATGCTTCTTCATCTACATTATTCTTTAAATAAGTTCTAAATCTAAAATTTTCTTTTTCTTTTTTTCTTGCTAATTCTTTTAAATCTTTAATATCAATCATATATAATACCTCGCTTAACTTAAGTATACTACATAATTTAATATTAATATATATTATTAATTTAATTTTTTTAATTTTCTTTTTGTAACTTATTAACTACATTTATAATATGTTATATAATTTATTAGGAGGTAGTCATGAAAGAAATATATGAAGATTTAGATATTATGGATTTAGAGTATAACTTAATATGTGAATTTATTAAATTAAGAAAGGATTTAGGATTAACACAACAACAAATGGCAAATGAGGCTAATGTAGTAAGAGAAATGATTGCGGTAATAGAAAATAGAACTAAGCATCCACAGATAAATACATTAATCAAAATATTAAAACCTTTCGGTTATACACTAACTATAACAAAAATTGATGACAAAAAATAAAAATATAATTTATAGAAAAGGAGAAAAATTTATGAAAAATAAATTAATAATTTTTGAAAATCAAAATGTAAAATTAGAAGTAAATATGAAAGATGAAACAGTATGGTTATCTCAA